>NZ_JANIAG010000078.1:0-24559 GCF_028682155.1 Pseudomonas sp. 39004 | reverse complement strand
AGCTTTCGGCGACCAACGTCAATAGCGTGGGCCTGGGCGCTACTACCGAAGGCACCGGTTCCTACACCACGGGCGTGACCAGTACGGCCACGAAGATGAATCTGTCGCTTCGTGAAACGCCTCAATCGGTCACCGTCATGACCCGGCAACGCATGGATGACCAACACCTCAGCGCCATTACCGATGTGTTGAAAGAGACGCCTGGGATCACCATGTCCCAGGATGGCGGCGAACGCTTCAACATCTACTCTCGCGGGAGTGCCATCGATACCTATCAATTCGACGGCGTCAACACCAGCCAGGAAAACCAGACGCGCAACATGCCCAGCACCCTGCTGGACATGGCCTTGTATGATCGGGTCGAGATCGTCCGTGGTGCCACAGGCCTGATGTCCGGTGCCGGCGAGCCCGGCGGCGTAATCAACCTGATCCGCAAGAAGCCGACCCGCGAGTTCAAGTCCTACATCAAGGGTAGCGTTGGATCCTGGGATAACTACCGCAGCGAAGTCGATGTCTCCGGCCCGCTGACAGAGACCGGTAACGTACGAGGGCGCATGGTCGCGGCCAAACAAGACAACCACACGTTCATGGACTGGTACGATCAGAAGCGGGAAATCCTCTACGGCGTCGTCGAAGCCGACCTGACCGACACCACCCTTGTGCGTTTTGGTGTCGATTACCAGAAATACCGGTCGACCGGCGCCCCTGGTGTTCCGCTGCTGTTCACCAACGGCAAGCAAACCGATTTCTCCCGTTCCACCAGCTCCGGCGCTCGGTGGATGTACGATGATTTCGAGACCATGAATTACACGGCGACCTTGGAGCAACAGTTGGTCAACGACTGGAAGCTCAGGGTGGTGGCCAACTACATGGACGTCGATCGCGATGCTGACCTGGGCTGGTACCGCAGTACGTCCGGTGTGACCTATCTGAACGAGGCGACTGGAGCGGCGAGCGCCGAACGGGCAAAGATCTCCGCCGATCAAACCCAGAAGGGCTTGGACGTCAACCTCTCCGGCACTTACGATCTGTTCGGCCGTTCCCACGACCTGGTCGTGGGGTATAACTATTCCGAATATGAGAACGACCACCACTCGCAGACCGGTGGTATCGCTACGTTCAATTTCTACACGTGGGATAACTACCTGGCCCGCGATGGCTACCGGCCCTCTCTGATTTTCAACATCAAGACCCGACAGAGCGGTTACTTCGTGGCCAACCGCTTCAACATTACCGATGACCTGCACCTGCTGCTGGGCGCACGGGTTTCCCAATACAGCTACGACTCGGACCTGACCTCGCTGATCGCCAACACCAACACGGTCAGCAAGATGCGTGAAACCGGTCAGGTAACCCCCTACGCCGGTGTGGTCTACGACCTGACTCCCGAACAGTCTCTCTACGTCAGCTATACCGACATCTTCAAGCCGCAGGCATCAATGGACAAAGACGGCAAGGTACTGGAGCCAGTGGTTGGCAAGAACTACGAATTGGGTTGGAAAGGCGAGTTCTTCGATGGCCGCCTGAATACCAGCGCCGCCGTGTTCATGGTGGAGCGGGACAACTTCGCGGAAGTCGATCCGGGCCAACTCACACCAACCAATGGCCAGGCGTATCGTGCCGTCGACGGCGCAAAAACCAAGGGCTTCGAGTTTGAAATCGCGGGTGAGATCGCGCCAGGCTGGAATGTGCAGACAGGCTACAGCCATGCCCGTACCGAAAACGCCGACGGCGACCGCCTGACGACCCAATTGCCCATGGACACGTTCCGCCTCTGGACCACTTATCGGCTCCAGGGCGACTTGGACAAGCTGACCGTAGGCGGTGGCGTCAACTGGGATTCGAGCAAGGCGTTGACGTTCACCAACTTCAACAATGCCAAGGTCAAGGATGACGACTATGCAGTGGCCAGCCTGATGGCGCGTTACCAGGTGACCGAGCACTTGGCGGCAACGCTGAACGTAAACAACCTGTTCGACGAGAAGTACTACTCCGGCATGGCCGGCAGTTATGGTCACTATGGTGCACCGCGTAATGCCACGCTGGATCTGCGCTACGACTTCTGATGGCATTTACCTAGCCCGGCTTGACTAGCCGGCCTCAGTCCAGACCAGGGCCTGTAAAGAACGGCGCTTCCCTAACCGGAGCGCCGTTTTTTCATGCCCAGCCTTTGCGTAGGCGAGCCAACCTTTATGCCTGCATAAAACAAAGGGGCTATCCCGTACGGATAGCCCCTCTTGGCATTTCTAAAAGACCCGCCTTATGCGACCGTGTCCACCTCCCTCAACTTCGCCACCAACCCCTCGATGACATCAGCATGCCTGAGGATGTCATAGTGACCTGCACTGACGGCGTTGCTTTCAGCGTATGGGTGCGTCCATGCACGGCTGACGCTGCCGCCTGCCCACCAGCACGATGCCAATGCCTGGGTCGCCGGCAGTGCCTCGATCGCTTGCGACAGTACCTTTAGTTGCATGGCAACGATAAAGGTATGAGCCAGTTCACCGCTGCCTACTTCGGCAAACGCTGACTGCCCGCTGTGCATCGCGCATACCTCGTCGATCACCTGCTCCAGCACTGTACTTGCACTACCGGCTGGAACCGACGCAATAGCCAGTTGGTCCTTGGGCACACCCAACACTACCCCCAGGAAACCACGCAGGTCATCGCTCCAGTCACCTTGCAAATCACCCGGCTCGGCCCCCGGCATGAAGCTGTCGACCAACCCGAGCAACGCCACCTGCTGCCCCTGGCTTTCCAGTTCCTGAGCAACCAGCACGGCCAGCGTGCCGCCCAGCGACCACCCCAACAGACGATAAGGCCCTGCAGGCTGCTTCTGGCGGATGTACTGGGCGTAATCGATGGCCATCGACTGTAGCGAATCGTCCATCCAATCACGGTCCAGCAGCATTCGGCATTGCACGCCGTAGACGCTGCATCGCCCCTCCAGGCGGCGGGCCAGCGGTTCGTAATCGAACACCGTGCCAAACCCCGCGTGCAGGCAGAACAGTGGTGCAACATCGGGCACGCGACTGTTGAGCAGCAACAAGGGATCGAGGCTCTCATCGGCCGTGGCATAGCCGCTGAGTTCGCCAATGGTCGGTTTCGCCATGACGTCCCGCAGTTTCAGCTCTATCGGGATGTCATCGTTAGCCCTGACCTTCGACAACATCTTGAGTACCCGCAACGAGTCACCGCCAAGCTCGAAGAAATTGTCCTCCACGCCCACACTCTGCACGCCCAGAACGTCTTGCCAAATGTTCACCAGGGCCTGCTCCACGGCATTACGCGGTGCAATCCGTTGCCGCTGCGCCGCAAACTCGGGAGCAGGCAATGCATTGCGATCTATTTTGCCATTGGGTGTTAGCGGCAGTGCCGGCAACAACACCAATTGCGCAGGCACCATATAGTCAGGCAGTTCCGCGCGCAAAGCCTCGCGCAGCTGCGCTGCATCGGTTGCGGCCGTGCCGGTGACCACATACCCGATCAGTTGTTTGCCGGTAGCGCCCTCACGAGCCACTACCACGGCATCCCTGACAGCGGGCAAGTTACGCAAGCGCGCTTCGATCTCACCGGGTTCGATCCGGAAGCCGCGGACCTTCAATTGGCTGTCCAGTCGCCCGATGAAATCGATTACCCCATCGGCACGGCGCCGTACGCGGTCCCCCGTGCGATACAAGCGCGAGCCTTCGGCGAATGGGTCGGCCACGAAACGCTCGGCCGTCAGGGCGCTACGCTGATGGTAACCCCGCGCCACACCCTCGCCCCCTATGTACAACTCACCTGCTACACCCTCTGGCAGGGGATTGAGGTCATCATCGAGTACATGCAACGTACGTTGGCCAACCCGATCACCAATCGGCGCATACACCGCCTCGCAACGCTGTTGTGCCGATACCTTCCAGAGCATCGGCGTCACGACCGTTTCTGTAGGCCCGTAACCATTGGTCAAGTACTGCGGCTGCAAGGTGCGCTTGACCAGTTCGAACAACGCATCAGGTACCGCATCTCCGCCGAAGCAGTAGATGCGTACCGCGGGCGGAGCTTCTGGCTGACCCTCTGCGAACTCAGCCAGTTGCTGCAGGTAGGCCGGTGGGAAGCACGCAATATCGATGCCCTGTGCATGCAGCACCTGCCAGGTTTCTTCTGCGGTCCACAAGCGGTTCTCACGAACCACCAGGCAACCACCGGAGGACAGGGTGGAGAGCCACCGCTCCTGGGCGCCGTCGAAGGCAAACGACATGAACAACAACTCACGCGTGGCCTCGTCCATCTCATACAGTTCAGCGATGGCCTGGCAGTGCATGCGGATTTGCCCATGGCTCACCGCCACACCCTTCGGCTTACCGGTAGAGCCAGAGGTGTAAATCAGGTAAGCCAGGTTGTCTTCCTGTACCTGCGGCTGCGGTGCAGACGACGGCAGCTGCGACAGTGACAACTGGTCCAGTGCCACAACGTGTCGTACTTCGCCCAGACGCTCACGCAAGCCGCTGCTGGTGAGCAGCAGGTGCATGTTCGAGTCTTCCACGATCCACTGCAGACGCTCCTGCGGGTAGTCAATGTCCAGGGGCACATAGGCCGCGCCGGTTTTCATCACCGCAAGGAACGCCACGATCGTCTCGGTAGAACGCTCCAGGGCAATACCCAGGGTCGTTTCAGGCTGCGCGCCCAGCCCGATCAAATGGTGTGCAAGACGGTTGGCCCGCTCGTCCAGCTGCGCATAAGTCAGTTGCTGCCCGGCACAGACGACAGCCACGGCGTGCGGCCTGACCACCGCGTGCTGGGCAATACGCTCAGCCAGCAACGGCATGCCCAGTTGCCGAGGTTGCAGCTGGTTACGCTCGATCGCCTTCAGTGACTGCATCGGCGTGAGCATATCCAGGCTGCCTATCGTTGCACTCGGGTTGTCCAGGATGCCATTGAGCAAGCGCTCGAAGCTGCCGCGGATCATGTCGGTTGCTGCATGAGTCAAACGGTTTCGCAGGTACAGGAACTCGACGGACAAGGTATCGCCCAGGTGCACGGCAAGGTCCATGGCATAGTTGGTCACATCACGGCTACTGACTTCACCGAAGCGCAGCGTGCCAGCGCCTTCCTCGCGCAGGCGCTCATCGACCGGATAGTTCTCGAAGACAACGATGCTGTCGAACAACGGCTGCCCCGGGCGCCCTGCCCAACGCTGGACATCGGACAATGCAGCATGTTCATGGTCACGCAGTTCCAGGTTGTATGCCTGAAGCTGACGTACCCACTCGCCGATGACGTGATGAGGTTGCGCAGACTGAACCACTGGCAAGGTATTGATGAACAGTCCGAGCATCTCATCGGCGCCTGCCAGACCTGCGGGCCGCCCGGCTACCGTGGCCCCGAAGCTCACTGTGGATTGCCCGGTATAGCGCTGCAACAGCAACAGCCAAGTGGCCTGAATCAAGGTATTCGGGGTGACCCGCAGACGCTGTGCTTGCTCGCGTAGACGCAGGGTCTGCTGGCGGTCCCATTTCAAGTACAAGGCATCATGGCCAATAAGCTTGCCATCGGGCTGTGGCGCAATGCTGCCTGCCAGAAGTGTCGGGCTCTCAAGCGCTTGCAGCTTACTGCCCCAAAACGTTTCAAGTGCACTTTGCGGCTGTTCGCCCAGCCAGCGGATGTAATCCGCGAAGCGGCCGAGCGGAGCCTTGGCAGCATGCCCATGGTAAGTTTGAAGCACTTCTCCCAGCAGACGCGAATTGCTCCAGCCATCCATCAGAATGTGATGACGTGTCCAGATCAGGTGCACGCGTGTGTCTTCGAGCTTGACCAATGTCAACCTCATCAACGGCGCAGCCATCAGGTCAAAGCCTTCTGCCGCTTCCTTCGACGCCAAGTCTTGCAATGCCTGAGCAGTGTCATCACGGCCTTGCCAGTCAAGCACTTGCACAGGCAGGGTGGCGTGGCGATGCACCAGTTGCAGAGGCTGGTCTGCCTTGGCAGATAGCCAGAAACCGGTACGCAGGATGTCATGGCACGCGATCACATGATTCCAGGCCGCAATGAAGCGCTCGACCTCAAGGCCTTCGACCTCTACAGCGGTCTGGTTGATGTACAGCGCGGCTTCCGCACCCTGTAGGGTGTGGAAGAGCATGCCCTGCTGCATCGGTGACAGTGGGTAGATATCGGCAATATCCCCCGCCGCTACCGGCAAGCTGTCCAGTTGAGCCTGGGTGAGGCCAGCCAGCGGGAAGTCCGACGGCGTGACACCTCGATGGGACTGTTCACAACAGTGGGCCACCAAAAGCCTCAGCTCGTCGGCATACGCGTCCGCCAGCCGTTTGAGAGTCGCCTCGTCGAACAGCTCACGGCTGAAGCTCCAGCTCAATTTCAGTTCGCCACCGTAAACCTGACCGTTCACTGCCAGCACACTGGGCAATGGCGCGTCAGCATCCTGAGTAGCACCCGCGTACTCCTTGGCAGGCACGAACAGGCTCGACTGGCCATCGAAGCTACCGTCGAACTGCCCCAGGTAGTTGAACACGATTTCCCCCTGGGGCAGCGCCGCGAGTACATCACGCGCGTTGTCCCCGCCCAGGTATCGCAGCAAACCATAACCCACACCTTTGTTGGGCACTGCGCGCAATTGCTCCTTGATAGCCTTGATCGAGTCAGCCAGACCAGGTTGAGCACGCAAGGTGATCGGATACATGCTGGTGAACCAGCCCACCGTGCGGCTCAGGTCGATGCCATCGAACAGATCTTCCCGGCCATGGCCCTCCAGGCGCACCAACACCTCTGGGCGCCCAGTCCAACGGCCCACCACCCTGGCCAGCGCCGTCAGCAGCAGGTCGTTGATCTGTGTGCGATAGGCTACCGGGGCTTGCTGAAGCAGTTGCCGGGTGGTCTCACGGTCCAGCTTCGTGCTGACCGACGCGGCATGCTTGAGCAGGTTTTCGCCCTGTGGATAGTCACACGGCAGCGCGTCATCGGCGCCCTGCAGTTGCGCTTGCCAGAAGCCCAGCTCAGCCTGCAGCACAGGGCTTGTGGCATGACGTTGCAGGTGCTCGGCCCACGCTTTGAACGCGCTGGTCTTGGCCGGCAACTGAGGCGCCGCCCCGGCGCGTAGCGCTTGATACGCCTGTTGCAAATCCTCCAGCAGCACCCGCCAGGACACACCGTCCACAACCAGGTGGTGGATCACCAGCAGCAAGCGCTGGCTCCCATCCGCAAGGTTAGCCAGCAACGCCCGCACCAAGGGCCCATGCTCCAGGCGCAAGCTACGCTGGGCTTCTTCGACAAGCGGCTGAAGATCATCTGCGTTGACGACTGATCGCGTCCACAGCGGATGCGCTTGTGTTTCGCGGAACTCGGCTTGCCAGGCATCGCCTTCCGACTCGAAGCGCAAGCGCAGCACATCATGATGCTCGACCAGTGCGAGCAACGCCGCGTCCAGGGTATTCGAGTCCAGCACTTCACTCGGCGTAAGCAGTACGGACTGGTTCCAGTGGTGTCGTTGCGCAATATCCGCCTCAAGGAACCAATGCTGAATCGGGGTCAGCGGGGTCACACCGGTTACCGGCCCCTGATCGATGACAGCACTGGCCGCACGGCGGGCCACGGCTGCCAGGCCCTGAACCGTCTGGGCCTGGAACAACTCCTTGGGCGTGAACTGGATGTCTTGAAGACGTGCGCGGCTGACCACCTGCAGCGACACGATCGAATCCCCCCCCAACTCGAAGAAGTTATCATTCAAGCCGACGCGTTCAAGCCGGAGCACATCCGCCCAGATCGCCGCGATCTGCTGTTCCAGCTCGCTCTGCGGCGCCACGTACTCGCCTTGCAGCAAACTGGCATCGGGTTGCGGCAAGGCCTTGCGGTCCAGCTTGCCGTTCGGTGTCACAGGCAGCTTGCCGAGCAGCAACAGGTGCGTAGGGACCATGTAATCCGGCAGGCCGGCCTTCAGCGCCTCCCGCAGGCTGTCGCGCAGTGCACCCTCGTCTTGCGTGCTGTCGGCCGGCACCACATAACCCACCAACTGCTTGCCGCTCAGGCCATCCAGGGCCAGCACTACCGCCTCCTGCACACTTGGCAGCTCCAGCAGGCGCGCTTCGATTTCACCCAGTTCGATACGCAAACCGCGAATCTTCACCTGGTGGTCGATACGCCCGGCGTAATCGATCACGCCGTCGGCGTCGTAACGCGCCAAGTCACCGGTGCGGTACAGACGCCCGCCGTTGTCGCTGAACGGGTCCGGCACGAAGCGTTCGGCAGTCAGCGCTGGGCGCTGGTGGTAACCACGGGCCAGGCCCACGCCACCCAGGTACAGCTCGCCGGCACTGCCGCGTACCGCAGGTTGCAGGCTGCCTTCGAGGATGTGGGTCTTGAGGTTGTCGATCGGCTGGCCGATCGGCACGCTGATGCTTTCGTCCGGCTGGCAGGTCCAGTGGGTGACGTCGATGGCAGCTTCGGTCGGGCCGTACAGGTTGAACAGGCCGGCCGCTGGCAGGCGCTGCAGGGTCTGGCGGGCCAGTTCGGCAGGCAGCGCTTCACCGCTGCACACCACGCGTTTGAGGCTGACACAGCTCTCGACTGCTTCGTGGGTCATGAACGCCTGCAGCATCGACGGCACGAAGTGCAGCGTGCTGATGGCGTACTGGTTGATAGTTTCAACCAGCAGTTGCGGGTCGCGGTGTGCACCTGGCTGGGCCATGACCAGACGGGCGCCGGTCATCAGCGGCCAGAAGAATTCCCACACCGACACGTCGAAGCTGAACGGGGTCTTCTGCAGCACGCTGTCGCTGGCGTCCAGGCCGTAGGCTTTCTGCATCCACCACAGGCGGTTGACCAACGCCTGATGGCTGTTGCCAGCGCCTTTCGGGCGGCCGGTGGAGCCGGAGGTGTAGATCACGTAGGCGAGGTTCAGCGGCGCCACGTCGATGTTCGGGTTGGCGTCGCTGTAAGCACCGAGCTGCTCGGTGTCCAGGTCCAGGCTGCGCAGGCCGGCCGGGATCGGCAAGGCATCGCGCAGGTGCGACTGGGTCAGCAGCAAGGCGATGCCGCTGTCGGCGAACATGTAGCTCAGGCGGTCTTGCGGGTATTCCGGGTCCAGCGGCACATAGGCGCCGCCAGCTTTGACGATGCCCAGCAGGCCGATGACCATCTCCAGGCTGCGCTCCATGGCGATGCCCACCAGCACGTCCGGGCCAACGCCCAGTTCACCTAACTTGTGCGCCAGCTGGTTGGCTTGGCCATTGAGCTCGGCATAGCTCAGGGTCTGTTCGCCAAACACCAGTGCCGGGGCGTGTGGGGTGGCGAACGCCTGGGCTTCGATCAGCGAATGGATGCTGCGCTGATCCGGGTATGCCGCTTGGGTGTCGTTCCAGCGCTCGACCATCAGTTGCTGTTCTTGCAGGCCCAGCATCGGCAGCTCGCCGACAACCGAGCCGGTGTCCGCGACCAGTGCCAGCAACAGATCCGCGAAATTGGCCGCCAGCCGGCCGATGGTCTCGTCGTTCCACCGCGTACGATCGTGGTTGTAGTGCATCGACAGGGTCGCGCCCAGCTCCACTACCAGAGTCAGCGGGTAATTGGTCTGCTCCTGCACAGCCACATTGCCAAACCGCAAGCTACCCGGCGCGCCTTGTTGCAGCGCTTCGGACACCGGGTAGTTCTCGAACACCATGATGCTGTCGAACAGCGCATCACCGCCCTGCCCTGCCCAGCGCTGCACGTCATACAGCGGGGTGTGCTCGAACTCGCGCACGGCCAGGTTGCTGGCCTGCACCTGGCCAATCCATTCGGCCACGGTCTGTTCGGCACGGGGTGCGCCGATCACCGGCAGGGTGTTGATGAACAGGCCGATCTGCTCTTCGACCCCAGCCAGGTCTGCCGGGCGACCCGCCACCGTGGCGCCGAAGCACACGCTGGCCTGGCCAGTGCAGCGCTGCAACAGCAGCAGCCAGGCCGATTGCACCAGGGTGTTGACGGTAACGCGGTTGGCGCGGGCAAAGGCTTCGATGCGCGCCGTCTGCTCCGCATCGAAGGCCAGGCGATGATCACCGTAGCCGGTGCCTGCAACCCCTGCGCTACCGGCAATGGCCTGGGCCAGCCGGGTCGGCTCGTCGAGCCCAGCCAGTTGGGCCTTCCAGAAGCTTTCGGCAACCGCTGCGTCCTGGCCTTGCAGCCAGGCGATATAGTCGCGGTAATGCGTGGCTTGGGCCTGTGGCGCCAGCCCCGCGTAACGTTGCAGCACTTCGCCCAGCAAACGCGAGGTGCTCCAGCCATCCATCAGGATATGGTGGTTGGTGTAGATCAGGTGGTGGCGCGCCTCACCCGTGCGCACCAAGGCCAGCCGCAGCAGCGGCGCCTCGGCCAGCTCGAAGCCGCGCTGTCGCTCGCCTTCGGCCAAGGCCTGCAAGGCGGCTTCCAGCGCCGGCTGGCCACGCCAGTCATGCTCGCTGCACGGCAACGCTACCGACTTGCGCACCACTTGCACGGCCTGCTCCAGCTCGCCCTGCAGCACGAACCCGCTGCGCAGGATGTCATGGGCATCGAGCGCGGCCTGCCAGGCCTGCTTGAAGCGCTGCACATCCAGCCCTTCGACATCGACCCGCAACTGGTTGATGTAGTTGCCGGCCTGCTGGTCGTAGAGTGTGTGGAACAGCATGCCCTGCTGCATCGGCGACAGCGGGTAGACATCGGCGATCTGCCCCGGGGCCAGCGGCAAGCTGTCCAGCTGGGCCTGGGTGAGTGCCGCCAGCGGGAAGTCCGACGGCGTCACGCCCTGGTGCTGAGGCTGGCAGCAATGCTCGACCAGCTCGGCCAACGCCTGCTCGTAGGCCTGGGCCAGGTGCTGGATGGTTTCCGGGCGGTAGACGTCTTCGCTGTAGGTCCACTCCAGGAACAGCTCGCCGCCGTACACCTGGCCGGTGATGCTCAGCCAGTTGCCCAACTGCGCACCGGCGCATTGGGTGCGGCCGGCGCTTTCGCCGCTAGGGCTGAACGATGCCGCGTCGTCGGCGGTGAAACTGCCGTCGAACTGGCCCAGGTAGTTGAAGGTGACGCGTGCCTGCGCTGCGCCGCTGAGCCGCTCGCGGGTCTGGGCATCGCCCAGGTAGCGCAGCAGGCCGTAGCCGATGCCTTTGTCCGGCACGGCGCGCAGTTGCTCCTTGATCGCCTTGATCGACTCGCCCACGGCCTGGCCAGGGGCCAGACGTACCGGGAACAGGCTGGTGAACCAGCCGACCGTGCGGCTGAGGTCAAGGTCGTCGAACAGGTCTTCGCGGCCATGGCCTTCCAGTTGCACCAGCACCTCATCCTGCGCGCTCCACTGGCACAGCGTGCGCGCCAGCGCGGTCAGCAGCAGGTCGTTGATCTGTGTGCGATAGGCAGCGGGGGCCTGCTTCAGCAACTGCGCGGTACGCGCGGCATCCAGGCGCGACGCGGCAGTGCGGGCGTGCTGGTTGCCGAGGCTGCCCTGCGGGTTGTCACGCGGCAGTTCTGCCGGGCTGCCTTGCAGCACCTGCAGCCAGTAGTCGCCCTGTGCCTGCAGCGCCGGGCTGCTGGCATGCGCAACCAGCCGCTCGGCCCAGGTTTTCACCGAGCAGGTCTTGGCTGGCAGGCTTACCGGCTGACCTTTCAGGCGTTGCTGATAAGCCTCTTGCAGGTCTTCGAGCAGCACCCGCCAGGACACGCCGTCCACCACCAGGTGGTGAATGACCAACAGCAAGCGCTGCTGGCCATCGGCGAGGTCGAACAGTTCGGCACGCAGCAGCGGGCCTTGCTCAAGGTTCAAGCTGGACTGCACCTCGGTGCCAGCGGCGTCCAGTTCGCCCAGCGCTGCGAGGCTGCGCTGGCGCACCAGCGGCGCACTGTCCAGGGCCTGGAAGCGGGCCTGCCACTGGCCGTTCTGGCGGCTGAAGCGCAGGCGCAAGGCATCGTGCTGCTCCAGCACCGCACGCAGGGCCGACTCCAGGTGTTCCACCTGCACGCGCTGGGCCGGTTTCAACAGCACCGACTGGTTCCAGTGCCCTGGCTGGGCGATGTCCATCTCGAAGAAGCGCGCCTGCGCGGGCAGCAGCACCACTTCACCGCTGACAGCGGTGTCCACCGGGGCAGCGGCTGCCGGTTGCTTGGCTTCGATGCGCTTGGCGACCTGGGCCAGTTGGCCGACGGTCTGCTGTTCGAACAGCTGCTTGGGGGTGATCTTGATGCCCTGGCGCTTGGCCCGGGCGATGATCTGCAGGCTGAGGATCGAATCGCCGCCCAGCTCGAAGAAGTTGTCGCTGCTGCCCACGCGTTCCAGCTTGAGCACGTCGGCCCATACCGCGGCCAGCTTCTCCTCGATGTCGCCTTCAGGCGCCACGTAACCACGGCTTACCGCACCCGGCGCCGGCAAGGCGCGCTTGTCGAGCTTGCCGTTGGCGGTCAGCGGCAGACGCTCGAGCAACAGCACCTGCGCAGGCACCATGTAGTCGGGCAAGCGGGCCTGCAGTTGCGCCTGCAACTGCGGCACGGTCACGCCTGCTTCGGCCACCACGTAGGCCACCAGTTGCAGGCGCTCGGCATCGCCTTCCAGCGGCAATGCCAGGACCACGGCGTCGCTGACATCGGGCAGCCCGGCGAGCACGCGACCGATTTCACCCGGTTCGACGCGATAGCCACGGATTTTCACCTGGTCATCGGCACGCCCGATAAATTCCACCAGGCCTTCAGCGCTCAACCGCGCCCGGTCGCCGGTGCGGTACAGGCGGGCGCCATCGGCCGCCGGCACGAAGCGTTCGGCCGTCAGCGCAGGCTGGCCCAGGTAACCCTGGGCAACGCCCTGGCCACCCAGGTAGAGCTCGCCGACCACCTGCGGCGCCAGCGGGTTGAGGTAGCCATCGAGCACTTCGGCGCAGGCATTGCCCAGTGGGCGACCGACCGGCACCGTGCGGCAGTTGGCCAGGCGCTGGTCGGGTTCGAAGGTGAGCACGCCGACCGTGGTCTCGGTCGGGCCGTAGTGGTTGATGACGCGGCACTCGGGGCGCAATGCGCGGATTTTTTCCAGCAGGCTCCAAGGGCATGCTTCACCGCCCAGAATCAGTGCTGCAGCGGGCAGCACATCGGCGGCGCGGGCAGCTTGCAGCAGGCCTTGCAGGTGGCTTGGCACCAGTTTCACCACGCCCACCTGATGCTGCGCCATGTAGCTGGCGAAACCATCCGGGTCGAAGGCCAACTCCTGCGGTAGCAAGTGCAGCAAGCGGCCCGAGGCCAGGGCACCGAACAGTACGGTGTGGCCAAGGTCGGCGGCGGTGGTGGACACCATGGCCATGCTCGCCCCGGCCGGTAGTTGCAGGCGTTCGAGCACAGCCTGGATATAGCTGGCCAGTGCCCCGTGGCTGACCACCACGCCCTTGGGCTGGCCGGTCGAACCCGAGGTGTAGATCAGATAAGCCGGCTGCTCAGGGCTGACCGCGACCGCCACCGGGCTGTCGCTGCAGGCCGCCCACGTCGCGGGCTCGCAGGCAACCGCCTGCAAGCCGTCGAGGCCAGCGAAGCGGGTATCGCCAGGCTCATGCAACAGCACGGCGGCGCCGCTGTCGACGACCAACTGCTGCAGGCGCTCTTGCGGCTGCTGGGTGTCCAGCGGCAGGTAGGCGGCGCCGGTCTTGAGCACCGCCAGCAAGGCCGTGACCCAATCGATGGAGCGCGGCAGGCACAGGGCAACGATGCTGCCGGCACCGACGCCACGCTGGCGCAGGTAGTCGGCTACGCGGTTGGACGCAGCGTCCAGGCCGCCCTGGGTCATGAAGCGTTCACCAGCGCGCACGCCGCCCTGGGCCTGCCCTTGCGCCATCGCCTGGTGCCATAGGGCGAGGAAGTCGCGGTGCGGGTAGGTTTCTGCTGCGGTCGGCTGCTGCGCCGCTACCTCCAGGTGGTCGACGATCGGCTGCTGTTGGGCATGGCTCAGCACGTCCAGCACGCGCCGCAGCGAGTCGGCCAGGCGTTGGATGGTCGCGGGCTCGAACAGGTCGGTGGCGTAGGTGAAGTACCCCTCGATGCCATCGGGTTTATCCGAGAAGTCGAACGCCAGGTCGAAGCGCGCATCGCCACCCTCACGGGCAAAGCCTTCCACCTCCAGCGTGCCCAGGCGCTTGCGCGACGCGTCGCCCGCCGCCACGTGCTGGTTGATCTTGAACTGGAACAGCGGGTTGTGGGCCAGGTTGCGCTCTGGCAGCAAGGCATCCACCAGGTGCTCGAACGGCAGCTCCTGGTGCGACTGAGCGCCGCCGATCACGTCCTTGACCTGCTCCAGCAGCTCAGCGAAGGTGGCGCGTTCGTCCACCTGCACGCGCAGCACCTGGGTGTTGATGAAGAAGCCGATCAGGCCTTCCAGCTCCTTGCGGTTACGCCCCGCATTCGGCGCGCCGATGCGGATGTCCGACTGCCCGCTGTAGCGCGACAGCACCACCGCCATGGCCGCCAGCATCAGCACGAACAGTGTGTGCCCGCCCTTGCGCGCCTGGCTGCGCAGCGCTTCGGCCTGCTCGGCGCCAATCTGCAGTTTGAGCACTGCGCCGCGGTAGCTCGGCGTGGCGGGCCGTTCGAAGTCCAGCGGCAGGCTCAGCAGCGGCTGCTCGTCACCCAGTTGCGCCTGCCAATACGCCAGCTGGCGCTGGGCCTCACCGGCCTCGAGCCAGGCGCGCTGCCAGATCGCATAGTCGGCGTACTGGATCGGCAGGGCCGGCAATTGCGCCTCGCGGCCTTCAGCCAGCGCGGTGTACAGCTGGATGAACTCCTGCACTAGCAAGTCGCTCGACCAGCCGTCGGAGATGATGTGGTGCATGCTCAGGGCCAGCACGTGGTGCTCGGCGCTCAGGCGCAGCAGGGTGACCCGCATCAGCGGCCCGGTCAGCAGGTCGAACGGTTGCTTGAGTGCGGCATCGACGGCTTCGCTCAAGGCGGCTTCATCGTCGCCCGCCTGAAACTCGACCACGTCCAGCACCAGCGGGCAGGCGCCGAGAATCTCCTGGTGGAACTCGCCTTCATCCGAAACGAAGCGCGTGCGCAGCGACTCGTGGCGGCTGACCAGCGCATCCAGCGCCTGCTGCAGCACCGTTAGCTCCAGAGCGCCCTTGAGGCGCACGGCCATCGGCACGTTATAGGCCGGGCTGTCGGGTTCCAACTGCCAGAGAAACAGCAGGCGCTGCTGGGCAAACGACAAGGGAATGCGCGCCAGGCCCTGGCGTGCAGGCACGATGGGCAGCAGGCGGAAGCTCTGCCCGGTGGCCTGCATTTTCTCCAGGATCTGCTGACGCTGCTCCACAGGCAGGCTGACGAAGCGTTGGGCAATGCGTTGTGCGGGGGTGAGTTGCATGTCAGGCCTCGGTGAATTCGTTCATCATTTTTTCGATATCGCTCAGGCCGTCGTCGCTCAGCGACAGGCCTTGTTCATCCAGCGCCTGGGCGAACGCGCGCAGCTCGGGGTGGGCGAAGATCAGCCGCAGCGGTATGTCCAGGCCCAGTTCCACGTTGATGCGCGATACTGCTTGCGCCGCCAGCAGGGAGTGGCCGCCGAGTTCGAAGAAGTTGTCGTTCAGGCCGACCTGGCCGAGGTTGAGCAACTGCGCCCAGATCTGCGCCAGTTGCTGTTGCAGCTCGGTCTGCGGCGCTTCGTATTCGTGCTGTGGCTGGCTGGGGTCGGGCAATGGCAGCGCCTTGCGGTCGAGCTTGCCGCTGGGGGTCAGCGGCATGCTCGGCAGGGTCACCAGGTAGGACGGGATCATGTAGTCCGGCAGGCTGGCCTTGAGGTACTGCTTGAGGGCCTGGCGCAGATCGCCGCTGGCGCCTTCAGCAGGTACCGCATAGGCGCACAGCTGCTTGCCGCTGGGCAGGTCGATGGCCAGTACCGTGGCCTCGCGAACGTCCGGGTGCGCGCGCAGGTACTGCTCGATCTCGCCCAGTTCGATGCGGAAACCGCGCACCTTCACCTGGTGGTCAGCCCGCCCGCGATAGGCCAGTTGCCCATGTGGGTCGTAGTAGCCCAGGTCGCCGGTACGATACAGGCGGCCACCGCCCACGCTGTCGAACGGGTCGGGGATGAAGCGCTCGGCCGTCAGCGACGGGCGCTGGTGGTAACCCCGCGCCAGGCACCCTGCCCCGCCAATGAACAGCTCGCCAGAGACGCCCACTGGGGTCGGCGCCAGGCCGTCGTCCAGTGCGTGCAGGGTACGGCCCGGCAGCGCTCGGCCAATCGGTACACCGCCCTGGCTGATCTGCGCGGGCGTCATCTGCGAGCAGTCGAAAGTGGTGGCCACCACGGTCGCTTCGGTCGGCCCGTAGGTGTTCAGCAGACGCACCGCCGGCGGCCCATCGGCCAGCCAGGCGCGCAGGGCGTCTTCCGGCACCGCTTCACCGCCAACGTGGATCTGTTTGAGCCGGCCATAGGCCTCTGGCCCGCGACGCTCCAGGGCCAACAGGCGCCAGTAGGCGGCGGGCAAGTCGGCCACGGTCACACCGTGGCGGTTGATTTCGTCCAGCAGGGTGGCGGTGTCCCACAGCCGCAGGTCGCGCAGCACCACGCAAGCGCCTTGCGCCAGCGGCGGGAAGAACTGCTCGATAAAGCCGTCGAAGCTGAAGGTGGCGAACTGCAGCACGCGATCACCCGGGCTCAGGCGTGAGTAGTCGGCGGCCACCTGGCAGAACACCGACAGCGCATGGTGGTCGATGGCCACGCCCTTGGGCATGCCGGTGGAGCCCGAGGTGTAGATGACGTAGGCCAGGTTGTGCGGCGCCGCCAGGTTAGGCAGCGGCTCGGCCGGCCAGGCGTGCAGCCACTGGGTGCCGGGTTCGAGCACCAGACAAGGCAGCTGCGGGTCGAGCTGCAAACGCGCCAGCGACGGCGCATCGGCCAGCAGCAGGCCGATGCCGCTGTCTTCGACCATGTACGCCAGGCGCTCTTGCGGGTAGTCCGGGTCCAGCGGCACATAGGCACCGCCGGCCTTGTGGATGGCGATCAGCGCCAGTGCCATGCCCAGGCCACGCTCGACGGCCACACCCACCAGGCAGTCAGGGCCTACGCCCATTGCACGCAGGCGATGGGCCAACTGAGTGCTGCAGCGGTCCAGCTCGGCATAGCTCAGTTGCTGATCATCGAAGATCAGCGCCACGGCGTCTGGCTGCGCACGCGCCTGGCGCTCCAGCAACTGGTGCGCGCACAGGCCGCTGCTGGCTGCCGGCGGTGGGTTCCAGCCATGGGTCAGTTGGCGACGCTCATCGTCGGCCAGGAAGTCCAGCTCGGCGATGCAGCGCTGCGGCTCGGCGCAGATGGCTTCGAGCAGCGCTTGCCAGTGCCCGGCCATGCGCTCGATGCGCGGCGCATCGAACAGGTCGGTGGAGTAGTTGAACGAGGCGGTCACACCGTCGGAGCGCTCCAGGGTATTGAGCGAGATGTCGTACTGCGCGCCCGGCTCCAGCAAGTCCACTTCGCGGACCTTGAGGCCATGCAGAGCATCGCTGGACACCTGCTCGCCCAGGTCGCGCAAATGGTTGTAAAGCACCTGGAAGAACGGGTTCACGCCCTGGTCGCGCTCTGGGTACAGTGCCTCGGCAACCTCCAGGAACGGCACGTCCTTGTTGGCCTGCGCCTGCAGGGTGGTTTCCTTGATCGCCGCCAGCAACTGCGGAAACGGCAGGCTGCCATCGACGCCGACCCGCGCCACCACCACGTTGATGAAGAAGCCGATCAGCCCTTCGAGCTCCAGGCGGTTACGGTTGGTCACTGGGACACCGATGTTGATCGTGCCCTTGCGGCTGTAGCGCGACAGCACGATGGCGTAGGCCGCCAGAAACACATGGAACAGCGTGGCATTAGACGCCACCGCCAGGGCCCTCAGGCGCTCGGTGAGGGCCAACGGCAGGCGCAGGTCGAAGCGGCTGCCCTGGTAACTTTTGGCCGGCGGGCGAATACGGTCGGCGGGCAGTTCGAGCACTTCGAAATCGTCCTCCAGGCGCGCCTTCCAATAGTCGATCTGTGCCTGCATCTGCCCCTCGGCCAGCCATTTGCGCTGCCAGGCGGCGAAATCGGCGTACTGCACCGGCAGCGGCTCGATGGCCCTTGCCTGGCCGCTGGCAGCCGCGTTGTAGGCAGCAGCGAACTCGCGTACCAGCAGGCTCATCGACCAACCATCAGAGACGATGTGGTGCAAGGTCAGCGACAGCAGGTGCTCGTGCGCATGCACCTTGAACAGGCGCGCTCGCAGCAGCGGGCCGTGCTCCAGGTCGAACGTGGTAAAGGCTTCGGCTTCGAGCTTGCGCATCTGCGCGGCCTCGTCCTGGCCGCTGAGGTCTTCGAAGCCGATCGGTACCGAAGCGGCGGGCAGAATGCGCTGCCACGGCAAGCCGTTGGCTTCGACGAACACCGTGCGCAGTGATTCGTGGCGTGCCACCAGCGCATCCAGCGCGGCCTGCACGGCTGCGCGGTCGAGGGCGCCTTGCATGCGCACGGCCATCGGTGTGTTGTAGGCCAGGCTTTGCGGGTTGAGTTTCCAGAACAGCCACTGGCGGTTTTGCGAGCGGGACACCGGCAGCGGCTGCTGGCGGTCGAGGATCTCGATCTCCAGCCCCGCGCCCTGCTCGCCCTCGGCCACGGCCTGGGCAAAGGCCTGCAGGTCGAGCGTGTCGAACAGCGTGCGCAGCGGGATGTCCAGGCCCAGATGCTTGCGCACCCGCGACACGGCCTGGGTGGCCAGCAGCGAATGCCCACCCAGGGCAAAGAAGTTGTCGCCCAGGCCCACGTGCGGCACCTGCAGCACCTCGGCCCAGATCTGCGCCAGTTGCACCTGCAACGGGGTTACCGGTGCCTGGTAGGCCACCTGGGTGGCGACCGGCGTGGGCAGCGCCTTGATGTCGACCTTGCCGTTGACCGTCACCGGCAGGCGCTCCAGCACCATCAGGTGGGTGGGTACCATGTGCTCGGGCAGCAGCCCTTTGAGCGTGGCGCGAATCGCCTCCTGCCAGGCCTGGCTGTCTGCCGGCATCTGGCTCGGCACCAGCCAGGCCGCCAGTTGCAGCTCCGGTGCCTGGCCCTGGACCCGCACCAGGGCATTGGCGACGCCCTCCAGCCCACGCAGCTGGCTCTCGATTTCGGTCAGCTCCACGCGGTAGCCACGGATCTTCACCTGGCCGTCCATGCGCCCGGCAAACTGCAGCTCGCCGGTAGCGCTCTGCCGTACCCAGTCGCCGCTGCGGTACAAGCGCTCGCCATTACCGTTCGGGTCGGGCACAAAACGCTCAGCGGTCAACGCCGGGCGGGCGAGGTAGCCACGGGCAAGGCCTGCCCCGCCGATGTAAAGCTCGCCTTTGGCCTTGGCCGGCAAGGGCTGCAGGCAGCGGTCGAGCACGCTGACGCGTGCATTGGCCAGCGGTTGGCCGAGCGAAGCCTGGTTGTCCAGTTCGGCCACCAGCACGCCGACCGTGGTCTCGGTCGGGCCATAGTGGTTGAACACCTTGAGTGCCGGCGCCAGCGCGCGGATCTTGCCGAGCAGGCCCGGGCTGATGGCTTCGCCGCCGAGTACCAGGCACTGCCCCGGCAGTGCCGAGCGGCCGGCGACCAGCATGGCCTCCAGGTGCGAGGGCACGATTTTCAGTGCATCCACCTGGTGCTGCGCCAGGTAGGCCGCGAAGCCTTCGGCATCCAGTACCTGGTCGCGCTGCAGCAGGTGCAAGGTCTGGCCACCGCACAGGGCGCCGAACAGCATGGTGTGGCCGAGGTCCGCAGCCGGCGTCGAGACCTGCGCCATGCTGTGGATCTGGCTCATCGGCAGGCGCGCGGCGATGCCCTCGACATAGTTGCCCAACGCGCCATGGCTGATCGCAACGCCCTTGGGCTGGCCGGTGGTGCCGGAGGTGTAGATCACGTAGGCGAGGTTGGCCGCTGCAACGGCACGCCGTGGGGCGCTTTCACGAGCGGCCTGGGTGTGTTCCCAGGCCAGCCGATGGACGCCGCCTGGCAGCGCTGCCTGCCAATTGCCGGGCGCCAGCACCAGGCGGGTGCCACTGTCGGCGAGCATGTAGGCCAGGCGTTCGGCCGGTTGCTCGGGCTCCAGTGGCAGGTAGGCGCCGCCCGCCTTGAGCACGCCGAGGATGCTGGCGAGCATGCCGACGCTGCGGTCGGCCAGCACGCCGACCAGGGTGTCCGGCTGCACGCCAGCTTCGACCAGCCTGTCGGCGATGGCCTCGGCACGGGCATCAAGCTCGGCAAAGCTGGCCGCCTCGCCTGCTGCCATCACGGCGGTGCGCTCGGGGTGGCGCTGGGCAGCCTCGGCAAAGCGCTGGTGGACCAACAACGGCTCGGCGGCCTGCCCATGCGCATTCAGGGTGGCGGCCAGGCCTGGCAACGGCAACTCGCCCACCGCACCAGGGGCCTCGTCGGCCAGCGCCTGCACCAGCGCCAGCCATTGTTCGCCAAGGGCTTCGACAGTGGCCGCATCGAACACATCGAGGGCATAGGTGAAGGCAGCATGCAGCTGGCCGGCCCGCTCGTGGGTATCCAGTGCAAGGTCGAAACGGGCGCTGTGCTTTTCCAGGGTGATCGGTGCCAGGCTCAGCCCGGAGCGGGTCTTGATGGCTTCGACATCCGCCACCTGGGCCTGGTGGTTGAACAGCACCCGGAACAGCGGGCTCTCGGTGCTGCGCGGCAGCTCCAGGGCCTCGACCAGTTGTTCGAACGGCAGGTCCTGATGGCTTTGCGCGCCCACGGCGGTTTCGCGCACGCGCTGCAGCAGGCCGGCGATATCCAGCAGTGGGTCGATTTCGGTGTGCAGCACCTGGGTATTGATGAAGCAACCGATCAGGCCCTGGCTTTCGGCACGGTTGCGGTTGGCGATGGGCACCCCGACGCGAACGGCGCTCTGCCCGCCATAGCGCTGCAGCAGCAGCTTGAAGGCTGCCAGCAGGACCATGAACAGGGTGACATTGTGCCGACGCGCCAGGCCGCGCAGGCGTTCGGCGACGTCGGCGGCAATCGGGAATTCGTGACGCGCACCGCGGTAGTTCGGCCGACCGCTGCGGGCGCGGTCCAGTGGCAGCTCCAGCGGCGAGTGATCGTCGCCCAGGCGCGCCTGCCAGTACGCCAACTGGCGGTCCTGCTCGCCAGCCTCGAGCCAGCTGCGCTGCCACAGGGCGTAGTCGCGGTACTGGATCGGCAAGGGTTCGAGTGTGGCTTCGGTGCCGGCCACGGCGGCATCGTAGAGGTGCAGGAACTCGTCGATCAGCACGTTCATCGACCAGCCATCGGCGACGATATGGTGCAGGGTCAGCAGCAGTACATGGTCCTGTTCTGCCAGTTGCAGCAGGCGTACGCGTAGCAGCGGGCCGCCGGCCAGGTCGAAGGGGGCCAGGGCCTCTTCTTCGGCGATGGATTCGAGGGCGTGTTGGCGGGCCTCTTCGGCCATCTCGCTCAAGCCGTCGTGGCGCAACTGCAGCGGGGCGGCGGCTGCATCGACTTGCTGACGCACGTCATCGCCGTCGGCGACGAAGCGAGTGCGCAGGGTTTCGTGGCGGGCCACCAGAGCATCGAAGGCGTGCTGCAGGGCCACCCGGTTCAGCGGGCCATGCAGGCGCACGGCCATGGGCAGGTTATAGGCTGCGCCTTGGGGGTCGAGCTGCCAGAGGAACCACATGCGCCGCTGCGCGTAGGACAGCTGGTCACGCTCGTCGACCTCGACACCTGGCGCGATCGGCAGCACGGAGAAGTCCATGCCCTCGCCCTGCAGCGCCTTGAGGAACAGGCGGCGCTTGTCGGGGCTGAGTTCGATGAAGCGGCGAGCGAGTTTGAGCGTCTGTTCAGCATTCATGTCGAGCGATGTCCTGGCAGTCGAGCGGTAACTGTCAGACGAAGGCATGGGGGGCTGATTTAGGGGCGGGGGGATTTGGGGTGGGCCGGTGAGTGCATGCCTTGAGGTTTGCACCCCTGCCCCCCCAAAAAAACCAATCAACGCAAAACCTGCGAATACCCCTCCGCCATCGCCACCACCACCTTGCGCTTCCCGGTAAACGGCGACCGCGCATGGGCCGCAAGCATGTTGTCGAGCATCAGCACATCATTCTCCAGCCAAGGAAAACTGACCGTGCACTCATCCAGCACCCCACGCACTTCATCGAGCAGCGAATCCTCGATGGTCGAACCATCGCCGTAATACACATTCCGCGGCAGGTCCTCCTCCTCGACAATGTCCATCAGCGACTCACGCACCTCCGGCTGCAGGTTCGAGACATGGAACAGGTGCGCCTGGTTGAACCAAACGTCCTCCCCCGTCACCGGATGGCGCGCCACCACCTGGCAGCGCTGCCGGGTGCGCAGTTCGCCATCTTCCTTCCAGATGCATTCAATGGCATGCGCCCGGCAGTACGCCTCGACCTGGCGTGGGTCTTCGGTGTTGAACACCTGCGACCACTCCACATCCAGGCCATTACCGTAGTTGCGCACATACATCAGCCCCTTCTCGACCAGCCGCTCGCGAATACGCGCCGGCATCCGCCGGTAGACCTCGCGGCTGTCGGCAATCGGCGTCTCGCCCCCGGTCTCGGCAGGGATCACGCTGTAGAACCAGATCTTCATCGGCCACTCGAGGGTATAGGCCTGTTCGTTGTGCAAGGGGATGCTCTGGTGCGCCGGGTATTCGGTCGAGGTGTACACCCCTTTGGTCACGTTGCTGCGCGGCGTGGAGCCGAACTCGTAGTTGAGCAGCGGGTGGCCGAAGGCGGCAGCGAACTGGCGGAAAGCCTCGGCCCCACCCACCTGGAAGCCCCTGAACAGGATGCCGCCCGCATGCAGTAGGTGGCGTTCCACCAGCGGCTTCAGTTCTTCGAACGCGTCGAGCAGGTCGATGCCGGGCTCTGGCGCGCGCACCAGCAGCGGCAGGTCGCCGCGGGCGGCGTCCAGGGGTTCGATCGCAAAGCTCAGCAATTCACTCATGTACCGTCACCTCAAGCCAGGGCCGCCATGGCGGCGAAATCGGATGCTGCGCCATCAGGGCGCCTGACTAGATGAACGAGCGTGCCCGGCAGAAATTCACCCGCCCCCACTCACAAGGTAAAGCGAACGCGCGCCGGTTCGTCTGAACGATGTGCACCCTTTTATCGTCCAGGAACCTTACATGACTCGCCAGCTTCTGCTCCTCGCCCTGCTTGCCGCGGCCCCTGCCGTGGCCTGGTCGGCCGAGGACTGCGCCGTAGAGATCCACGGCACCGACCAGATGACCTTCGACAAGGTCGAAATCACCGTACCCAAGGCCTGCACGTCGTTCACCGTCATCCTCGCCCACCCCGGCCAGATGCCCAAGAACGTCATGGGCCACAACTGGGTACTGAGCACCCAGGCAGACATGCAAGGCGTGCTGGACGATGGCCTGAAGGCCGGTGAGGCACAGGATTACGTGAAGCCAGGCGACACCCGGGTGCTCGCCCATACCCGCCTGATCGGCGGCGGTGAAACAGACAGCGTCACCCTCGACACCCGGTCGTTGAAGGCCGGGACCGCCTACAGCTTCTACTGCTCGTTCCCGTTCCACAGCACCTTGATGAAGGGCACCCTGGCCCTCGGGAGTTGACCCCGCTGCGCCGCCCACCCCCACTCCATCACCGAGATCGCGCTTCATGAAAACGTCTTCCCCCGGGGCCATCCGCGAATTGCTGGGCCTGCTGAAACCCTACCGCCCGGCGGTCATCGTCTCGGTGCTGCTGGGCATGGTCGGCGGCTTGGCCGTGACCGCGCTGCTGGCCACCGTCAACCAGGGCCTGCATGCCGCCGACGGCATGAGCCAGGGTGTGATCCTGGCCTTCGCCGGCCTGTGCGTGCTGGCACTGGTGAGCAGCGTGGCCGCCGACAGCGGCACCAACTACGTCGGCCAGAAGGTCATTGCCCGGCTGCGCAAAGACCTGGGCGCCAAGGTGCTGTCTGCGCCCATCGAGCAGATCGAGCGCTACCGCACCCACCGCCTGATCCCGGTGCTGACCCGCGACGTCGACACCATCAGCGACTTCGCCTTCGCCTTCGCGCCGCTGGCGATCTCACTCACCACCGTGATCGGCTGCATGGCCTACCTGGCCTGGCTGTCGTGGCCGATCTTCCTCATCACTCTGGTGGCGATCGGCATTGGCAGCGCGATTCAGTACGTCGCCCGGCAAAAAGGCGTGGCCGGCTTCAACGCCGCCCGCGACGCCGAGGACAACCTGCAAAAGCACTACTCGGCGATCGCCGAAGGCGCCAAGGAGCTGCGCATCGACCGCCGCCGCCGCCACGCCATGCTGACCCGCAACATCCAGGGCACGGCGGACTTCATCGCCAACACCCACATCCGCTCCATCAACATTTTCGTGGCAGCCAAGAGCCTGGGTTCGATGCTGTTCTTCGTGGTCATCGGCCTGACCCTGGCCCTGCAATCGCTGTGGCCGAGCAACGACCCAGCGGTGATGAGCGGCTTCGTGCTGGTGCTGCTGTACATGAAAGGCCCGCTGGAGACGCTGATTGGCAACCTGCCGATTCTCGGCCGCGCCCAGGTGGCGTTCCGCCGCATCGCCGACCTGTCCGAGCGCTTCTCCTCGCCCG
>NZ_JANIAG010000077.1:0-24799 GCF_028682155.1 Pseudomonas sp. 39004 | reverse complement strand
CGCAAGACCAACCGCCATGCGCACGACATTCCGCTGGCCCTGGCCGCCGATCGGCTGTGGGCGAAGATGGCAGAGCGGGTTGGTTGCGATGTCGGCTACCGGCAAGCCGGCATCATGTTCATCGGCCGTAACGACACGCAGATGGGCATGCACGAGAGCTGGCTGAAGAGCATCGAGCACCTTGGCCTGGACTCTCGCCTGCTCAGCAGCAAAGAGATTGCCAACCGGGTGCCCGGTGGCCGTGCCGAATGGGCCGGGGGCATCTACACCGCCTCCGACGCCCGCGCGGAGCCGACCCTGGCAGCCAGCGCCATTGCCCGGGCGGCGATCGCCAAAGGCGCAGTGATCGTGGAAAACTGCGCCGTGCGCACGCTGGTCACCGCCGCTGGCAGGGTCAGCGGCGTGGTCACCGAACAAGGCGAGATCCGCTGCGAGCAGGTGCTGCTGGCCGGGGGCATGTGGTCACGCAAGTTTCTCGGCAACCTCGATATCGACCTGCCCACCTTGCCGCTGACCTGTTCCGTGCTGCGGACACACCCGCTGCAAGGCCCGACTGACATCGCCGTGGGCGCACCGGACTTTTCGTTTCGCAAACACAAGGATGGCGGCTACATCATCACCCAACGCGGCGCGCTCGATGCGTTCCTGACCTGGGACCATGTGCTGCTGGGCAGGCGCTACCTGCCGCAATTGCGGGCGCAACGTGATTTTTTGCGCATCAGTTTCGGCAAGTATTTCTTCAAGGACCTGGCCCTGGCCCGGCACTGGAAGGCCTCGCAAGTCACGCCCTTCGAACGCGTCAGGGTTCAGGACCCACAGGCCAACACCGCACTCAATGACGAAGCCCTGCGTAACCTCAAGGCGGCCTGGCCGGTCTTCGAGCAAGCACAAATCGCCGCAGCCTGGGCCGGCACCATCGACGTCACCCCCGACTCCAACCCGGTCATCGGGCCGGTGCCGGCCCTACCCGGCCTGACCCTGGCCACCGGCTTTTCCGGCCATGGCTTCGGCACCTCGCCGGCTGCCGGCCAACTGGCGGCAGACCTGGTGTCGCAAGCGCCACCGCTGATCGATCCAAGCCCTTATCGGTTCGAACGCTTCGCCTGAACCCTCAGCGGATATAGCACCGCATCACATCAGCGGAACTGATACTCCAATCCTGCCCCGGCATACCACGAGCGCCCAGGCGCTGCTTCGTAATAACGCGAGTTGCTGTCGCCGACGATCACCGACCCCACGTACTGCCGGTCAAGCAGGTTATCCAAGCGGATCAGCTGATGAAACGTCCAAGGCCCGACGTGCTGCTCAAAGCGCGTTCGCCAGTTGAACACGGCATAGGCAGGCGCCGGCTTGGCGTTGTTGCTGTCCTCCACATACACCTTGCTGCGGTATTGCCCTTCAACCCCCATGCTGACGAACGTCGCAGGCTTCCATACCAGCTCGCCATACAGGTTGTTCAGCGGTACCCCAGGCAGCCGGTTACCGCTGTCGATGGTCTGCGTGCCTTGGGCAAAATCTTCGGCATAGCGCGCATCGGTGCGGGTGTAGACCACGGTGGTTTGCCACTGATCGCTCAGGTCACTGTGCAGGCTCGCCTCGAAACCGCGGCGCAAGGTTCGCCCAGCGTTTCGATAGCTGGTGCGGCCTTCGGTGGAGCGGTCCACGACGATTTCATCATCGGTGTGGATTTCGTACACCGCTGCGTTGATCCGGGTGCGCTCACCGAGTCGGTATTTCACGCCCAGTTCATACTGGGTACTGGTGGCAGGCTTGAGCCCGAAATTGAAGCTTTCGACCAGGCCGGGCGCGTAAGCCATCTCGGCCTGGGTCGGGGTCTCGAAACCCTTGCCGACACTCACGTAACCACGCAAGTCGGCAGTGAACGCGTACATCACCGACAGCGATGGCGTGTTCTGCTGATATTTCTTCTTGCCACTGGCGTCGCCATTGGCCAGGTAGTGGTCATCGACGCGCATTTGCATGGTGCTGTGGCGCACGCCGAGCTGGGTGGTCCAGTCGCCGATTTCCCAATGCGCCTGGATGTATGGGTCCAGGCTGGTGGCGGTGTCTTGCTCGTCACGGCGCAACTCGCCCTTGACGCCCAGCGTGTCGCCGCTGAAATTCTGGTAGCCGCGGCGATCATCTTTACTCTGGTCATAGTCCGCGCCCACCGTGACGGTCAGGTTGCCCGGTGCGGCGGTAACCGGTTGTATCCAGCGCAAGGTGCCACCGTGGAACTCACGGTCGAAGTCGACGACCCCACCGCCACGCTGGTTGTTGGAGGCCACCGTCTTGGGGATGGACAGGTACTGAATGACGCTGCGCTGCCCCGCATAGAGATTGAACTGCAACGTGGCATCGCCAAAATAGCGCTCGTAGTTCATGCCCAACTGCTGGTGGTCGATGCTTTTGCGGGTGTTGTAGGTTTCAGCCACTGTCGCGGTGGAGCGCGGGTCGTGCTGGTAAGCGCTCCAGGTCTGCCCCAACGGGTCTTGCGTGTTGTTTTGCTCAAGGCTGCTGTAGATCAGTGCCAGGCGTGAATCGGCGTCTGGCCTGACGTGCACCTTGGCGAAGGTCTGGTCGCGGCGGGCAGCGCTGTGGTCACGGTAACCGTCGGTGTCCATGCGCGAGGCATCGAGCACAAAGCCGGCCATCTCGTTACCGCCCTCGGCCGACAGGTGATTCTTGTTGAAACCGTCGCTGCCGAAGGTGGTTTCGGCCCCGACCCTGGCAGGCCCCTGCCCGTCCCGGCTGAACATCTGGATGACGCCGCCGGCGTTGCTCCCGTAAAGGGTCGCGGCCGGGCCACGCAGTACTTCGATACGGTCGGCCACATCCAGGTTTAGCGAGGCCGCCTGCCCCTGCCCGTCCGGGGTACTGGCCGGAATGCCGTCGCTGAGCAGCTTCAGGCCACGAATGCCGAAGGCCGAGCGTGCGCCGTAACCCCGCGAAGACACCTGCAGGTCTTGCGCGTAGTTCTGCCGGTTCTGCACCACCAGGCCAGGCACCTTGGTCAGCACTTCCGACAGGTTGACGCCCAACTGGCCGTCATTGCCCTGTGAAAGGTCGACGGTATCGATCGAAAAAGGCAAGTCGAAACTACCGGTTGGCGCATAGGCGCCGGTGACCACCACAGGGTCGGTGATCAGCACATCGGTTGCCTCGCTGCCGGCATGGCTCAAGGGGCTCATGCTACCGGTCAGCAACAGGGCCAGGCCTGTGCGCAAGTGGGCAGGTCGATGCAAAGGGAGTGGGTACATGTGAAGCTTCCTGAAACTTGCGCCTGACCCGTTGCGGGCCACGCCCAAGGCGTCGCTGCTGTGGCCATGCACAGCGCGCGCGAATGATGGCGGAGGGGTGATGGGCTGAATGGTATCAATCCTTCACCTCAGTCACACACTCTTTCGCCTCACAGGCAGTTGCGAATTTACTTACAGTGAAATACTGTATGCACATACAGCAAAAAACAAGGAAATGCCTGTGGCCAGCACCTCCTCAGCAACGCCGAGCAGCTATGAACAACTGGGTGTCCGTATCCAGAAGATCATCAACAGCCAATCCGCCCAGCGCAACCGCGCCGCGCTGATCTTCCGCCTGGAGCAGGAGTCCCCGGACGACTGGGAAACCCTGCTTGAGGAAATCGCCGAAAACGACAACGTCACACTCGCCCATCGCGACGACGGTGGCGTGCAGATTTTCTGGACCGTGCCCAAGGAAGACTGACCGCGCATGAGAGTTTCGCTTTTCGCTGCAACCTGCCTGCTGTTGGCCACCCCGCTCGCCCAAGCCGATGCCCCGCGCACCTTCCAGGAGGCCAAGAAGGTCGCCTGGAAGCTGTACGCGCCCCAGTCGACGGAGTTTTATTGCGGCTGCAAATATAAAGGCAACAAGGTCGACCTGGCCTCTTGCGGTTATGCGCCGCGCAAGAATGCGCAACGGGCTTCGCGCATCGAATGGGAGCACATCGTGCCGGCCTGGCACATTGGGCACCAGCGCCAGTGCTGGCAGGCCGGAGGGCGCAAACAATGCTCGCAACAGGATGAAGTGTACAAGCGCGCCGAGGCTGACCTGCACAACCTGGTGCCCAGCATTGGCGAGGTCAACGGCGACCGCAGCAACTTCAGTTTCGGTTGGCTGCCCGAACAGCGGGGCCAGTACGGCAGTTGCCTGACCCAGGTCGATTTCAAGGCCAAGAAGGTCATGCCGCGCCCCTCGATCCGCGGCATGATCGCGCGTACCTACTTCTACATGAGCAAGCAGTACAACCTGCGCCTGTCGAAGCAGGACCGCCAGTTGTTCGAAGCCTGGAACAAGACGTACCCACCGCAGGCCTGGGAGCTGCAACGCAACCAGCAGGTGGCCTGCGTGATGAGGCGTGGTAACGCATTCGTCGGGCCGGTGAACCTCAAGGCCTGCGGCTGAGGGTCAGGCCAGTGTCTGCAGGTAGGCGCTGGCCTCCCGGTAACGGGCCAGCCGCGCCAGGTCGGCAGGGCCTGGGCAGGCGATGCGCGAGAGGTCGCTGTTGTCGGCCAGGTCGGCCAATTTGACGGTACGCGCCAGCGGATCGACGCCCAGCCGTATGACGAAGTCCTGATAGGCCTCGCCGTCACGTCGGCTCAGCGCCAGCAAGGCGGCGAGAATTTTCAGTGCAAAACCTTCACGTGCCAGGTCAGACAGGGTCAGCGGGGTATCTTCGATCACATCATGAAGCACCGCGACGATCCGCTGCTCGGGCGTGGATACCCGCATCATCACGCGCAATGGGTGGAGGATGTACGCCGCCCCACCCTTGTCGTATTGCCCTTCATGTGCTTTGGCTGCCACGGCAATGGCCCGCTCCAGTGTAGACATGAGGCCCCTCCCCGTTCAGCTCTCCCAGTGCAAGCATAGCCCGCACTGGTCGCAGATGACAGGTCGGCTGCTGGCGATAGAGCCCTTGCGGCCTGCCTTGCAGCCTGGATAACCCTCAGCGCTGGGCGCCGTGCTGGATCACCACCGAATCGGTCCCCAGCTTGGCCATCACCTCGGCCTTGCGCGCCTCGGCTTCTTCCTTGGTGGGGAACGGCCCCATCAGCACGACCGGCTTGCCGTTGCGGTATTCGACAGAAGAGGGGATGCCCTTCTCGATCAGGCGCGCTGTCATGTCGCTCAATGCGCCCATGTTCGCCCCCTGCACCACTTCGACATCCCAGCCTTCAGGGGCCGGCTCACCGGCAAGCGCCTCGGCGCGGCGCTGCAGGTCGGCACCGCCACACAGTTCGCGGATGCGCAGGTTGTTGCCGCTGTCGTCGACGATGATCTGGTACTGGCCATCACGCTTGATCGCCACATAGCTGCGGTAGGCTTCGTACTGCCCGGCATCGTCCTTGCCGCGGACCTGGCCGCAAAGGGTGCCATTCGTGTCGATCCGCACGTTGCCGAACTTGGCCGTCTTGGGGTTGTGCAGGTGCTCGGCCACCTGCTTGTGCACGCCTTCGACCTCGTTCTCACAGCCCGCCAGGGCGAGCACTGCCATTACCACAGCCAGTTTGCGCACGCGTGTACCTCCAGATTCGAAGGGGCGGAGTCTAGCATGCCGACCCAGGGCAAGGACCGCGACCATACGTTACACCCTGCTACCGCGACGCTGCGACGACCGTCCCTTGCACGCGCGGCGCCAGCCCACTGATCGCTATTTCTTATCCCCCTGATAAAAAACTTGAGGCAGCAGAAACCAGGCGTTTCGTAGAACAATCCACACAGTCGTACGACGACGTACGTCCAATAATAAAAAGGTGACTCCATGCCCCGCTCACACCTACAGGTGGATGTTCCTGTCCGCGTTCTCGCACCAAGCGCTTTCGGCGCTCCCTGGGCAGTGATGCTCCAGGAGGCGCCATGAAAACACTGATCGATAGTTACTTCCTGGTTCTGAAGGCGTTGGTGATCGGGTGCCTTGTCGCCATCACCTGCCTGATTTTCACCAATGTCGTGCTGCGCTACGGCTTCAACTCGGGCCTGTTCTTCAGCGAGGAGATTTCGCGCCTGGCCTTCGTCTGGCTGGTGTTCGCCGGCGCACAACTGATGCTTCACGAACATGGCCACATCGGCGTGGACATCGTTACACGGCGAGTCTCCCCCGGCGTGGCCAGGTGCCTGCTGGCGCTCACTCAAGTGCTGATGCTCTACGTGACCTGGCTGTTCCTTGACGGCAGCTGGAAACAGACCGTGATCAACCTGCATGTAGGCGCCCCCTCCACAGGCATTTCCATGGCCTTGTTCCATGGTGCAGGCCTGGTCTTTTGCATACTCAGCGGCCTGCTGATCTTTACCCAGCTGGTCAGAAACCTCACGGGCACCCTGCCCGCGCACACCCCGGCCGAACCCTCGGCAGCCGAACACGGAGCAGTCGAATAATGGCCCTGTCTGTCTTCGTCGGCGTGCTGATGGCCGCCATCCTGATCGGCGCCCCCATCGCCTACGCCCTGATCCTCTGCGGCGTTGCCTTGATGTGGCTGCTGGGCCTGTTCGATGGCCAGATCATCGCGCAGAACATCATCAACTCTGCAGGCAGCTTCCCCCTGCTGGCCATTCCGCTGTTCATCATCGCTGGCGAGGTCATGAACAGCGGTGGCTTGTCCAAGCGCATCATCAACCTGGCCATTACCTTGGTTGGCCACCTGCGCGGCGGGCTCGGCTACGTCACCATCTTCGCCGGCGTGCTGCTGTCCAGCCTGTCCGGTTCGGCACTGGCGGACGCGGCCTCGCTGACCGCGCTGCTGCTGCCGATGATGGTCATCGCCGGCTACAACCGCGACCGCTCCGGCGGCTTGATCGCCTCGGTCTCGGTGCTGGGTTCGATCATCCCGCCCAGTATCGGGTTCGTCGTGCTGGGGGTGGCTTCCGGCCTGTCGATCACCAAGCTGTTCCTTGCCGGCATTGCCCCGGGGCTGATGATCGCCGCCGCCCTGGTCGTGGCCTGGTGGCTGATGTCGCGGCGCAATACCGAGGTCGAGCTGAGCCCAAAGGCTAGTGCCAAGCAGCGCCTCAAGGCCTTGGTCGACAGCTTCTGGGCATTGATGCTGCCGGTCATCATCGTGGTAGGCCTGCGCTTTGGCGTGGTCACCCCCACCGAGGCCGGTGCGGTTGCCAGTGTCTATGCCCTGCTGGTGTCGTCGTTGATCTACCGCGAACTCAGCCTCAAGTCGCTCAATGACCTGCTGCTGCGCGCCGGCAAGACCACCGCCGCCGTGATGTTCCTGGTCGCCGCCGCCTCGATACCGGCCTGGATGATCACCATCGCCGACATCCCGGGGCAGATCATCGACCTGATCCAGCCAGTGATGGACAACCCACGCCTGCTGATCGTGGTGCTGATGCTGTTGATCCTGGTGATCTCCATGGTCATGGACCTGACGCCGACCGTACTGCTGCTTGCGCCCATCCTGGTGCCGGTAGTAACCGCCGCCAACATCGACCCGATCTATTTCGGCGTGCTGTTCATGATCAATTGCTCGATCGGCCTGATCACCCCACCCGTGGGCACGGTGCTGAACGTCGTGTGCGGCATCGGCAGGATGCGCTACGAGGCGCTGCTCAAGGGCACGTTCCCATTCCTGATCGCCGAAATTATCGTGCTGTTCCTGCTGGTCATCTTCCCCGAACTGGTCACCGTCCCCGCTCAGTGGTTCGGCCACTGATCCCCCTACAACAATAAAAGGCACACACCATGAAGAAGCTCGCCGTCATCGCCGCCTTGTTGCTCTCCAGCAGCCTGAGCATGGCCGCCGATTACAACCCGCGCGTGATCAAGTTCGCCGCCACCAGCCCCAAGGGCACGCCACCGGCCATCGGCATGGAGCTGTTCGCCAAGAAAGTGCAAGAGCGCAGCGATGGCAAGATCAAGGTACGCACCTTCCCCAATGGTGTCCTGGGTGGCGACGTGCAAGTGCTGTCGTCGCTGCAAGGCGGCGTGGTTGAAATGATGACCTGGAACGCCGGGCTGATGATCAACCACGTCACCGACTTCGGCATCCTCGACTTCCCGTTCCTGTACACCGACACCGCCAAGGTCGATGCCATGCTCGATGGCGAAGTGGGCAAGATGCTCACCGACCAGTTGCCGGAAAAGAACCTTGTAGGCCTGGCGTTCTGGGAGCTGGGCGTGCGCAACCTGACCAACAATGCGCGCCCGGTGCAAAGCCTTGAAGACATTGCCGGCCTGAAGATCCGCGCGCAGCAATCGCCGCTGTTCCTCGACGTGTGGGCTGCGCTGGGTGCCAACCCCACCCCCCTGCCCTTCACCGAGGTGCACACGGCACTGGAGACCGGCACCGTGGATGGCCAGGAAAACCCGGCGGCGCTGATCCTGGCCTCGCGCTTCAACGAGGTCCAGAAGTACCTGAGCCTGACCCGGCATAACTACAACCCGCAGATCGTGCTGATCAGCAAGACCTTCTGGGACACCCTCAACCGCGATGAGCAGCAACTGCTGACCGAGGTCGCCCAGGAAGTGCGCCTGGAGCAGCGCAGGATCTCCCGCGAGGCCGACAGCAAGGCCATCGCCGAACTGCGCAGCGACGGCATGCAGGTCAACGACATGCCGGCCGAAGAGGTTGCGCGGATCCAGGCCAGGATCCGCCCCGTAGTCGACAAGTACGCCGCCCAGATCAACCCCGAACTGGTCAGCAAGGTCTACCAGGCCATGGGCTACCAGGCGCAGTGACATTACCCGCGCCGCCCGTGGCGGCGCCCTTCAATTTGCCACAAGGACCCGCATGAAAATCTCCGTCGCCCAGATTCATCCCGTGGCCGGCAACCCGGCCCTCACCCTGGAAAAGGTTGCCGAACTGGCACGTCAGACTGCGGCTGAAGGCTCGCGCCTGATCGCCTTTGCCGAATGCCTGATTACCGGTGGCGCCTTCGACAGCCGCGAAGACCTCGAACGCGGCGCCATTACCCTCGATGCCTTGGCACCGCTGCTGCAGGTATCGGCGCAGAGCGGCATCCTGATCGTGGTCGGTTTCTACGAACGGCATGAAGCCTCGGTGTACAACACCGCCGCGCTGATCGGCGCACAGGGCATCATCGGCCTGCACCGCAAACGCCATCTGCCGTTCATGATCGGCGACCGTTTCACCGACCGCCCGAGCGAGTGGGCGCCGCCGGTGTTCGACACCGAGATCGGCCGAATCGGCCTGGCCATCTGCTATGAAATCCGTTTCCCGGAGGTCGTCCGCACGCTGGCGCTCGAAGGCGCCGATATTGTCGTGCTGCCTGCCGCCTGGCCCGAGCAGGCGCGCATGTTGCCAGACATTTTCAGCACCGTGCGCGCGGCCGAGAACATGGTCTATTTCGTCGCTCCCAACCGCAACGACATGGATGAAGGCATGCAGTTCATCGGCACCAGCCACATCATCGAACCCTCCGGCAAGACCTTGGTACGCGCAGGGCTGGAAGACGGTGTGTACAGCGTCGAAATCGACCTGGCCAAGGCCCGCAACAAGTCGCTGATACGTGACCCGGGCGTGTTCGAGGTGCACCCGTTCCGCGACCGCCTGCCCGAAACCTATCGCCTCTGATATCAGCCCAAGGCAGACCTTGATCATGAACCCAAACATCACACACACAACGCTGAAGGCGCGCATGACACGCGGTGCTACCTTCGGCATGAACATTTACAGTACGGCCTGCATGCCCATAGAGGTGGCCGGCAACTGGGGACTGGACTTCGTCTTCATCGATGCCGAGCACACTGCGCTGGGTGTCGACAGCCACATGGAGAAGCTCTTGCTGGCCGCCAACAGCACGGCCATCCCCTGCCTTGTACGGGTGCGTGGCACGCTGGAGTGGGACATCCGCAAGGCGCTGGAGATGGGCGCTTCGGGCGTGATCGTGCCGCAGGTCCACACGGCGGCGCAGATGCGCGAAATCATCCGCTACAGCAAGTTCCCCCCGCTGGGGCGCCGCGGCGGTGACAGTTCGGTGCGCTCGGCAGGGTTCGCCGGGCCCGGCTTCGACTGGGCCACCTACACCCAGGCCGAAAATACCCGCAGCGTGATCGTGCCGATGGCCGAGAGCTACGAGTTCTTTGACAACATCGATGAAATACTCGACGTGGAGGGCATCGACGCCGTGCACTTCGGCCCTGCCGATTATTCATTGTCGCGACATTTGCCGGTCGACTACCGCCTTGGCAACCCCGAAGTGCTGCAACGCCTTGAGCTGCTGATCGAGAAGTGCCATGCCCGCGCGATCCAGGTCATGGTGCCGTGCTTCCCCGCAGACCAGGCCACCGCGCAGCGCCTCATCGAAATGGGCAGCGACATGCTGTTGATGGGCAGCGACCTGTCCTGGCTCAACCAGGCCGGGCAACAGATCTCGGCCGTTAAACGCGCACTGGCCTGAACGCCGGCCCGGCCAAGGCGCCTGCGCCGTGGCCGGGCACACCCGGTTTGATCAATCGACCAGAAAATTCTGTTTGACCAAGGTCGCCCGGATAATCGAAACCAAGGTATCAAGCTGCATATCCGGGCGTTCGGTCAAATAAGACAGGCAGAACTTGGCCGGCGGGATCGGCGGATCGCACGGTAATGTCTTCAACAAATCGACGGCCAGCAGGTCGCGAATCAAAGGTACCGGCAAAATACCTATGGCATGCCCTGCCGCTACCATCTTGGCAATAAAGGCCAGCGAGTTGCTCGAATGAAAGGCATGGCTGACCGAGCCACTTTCCTTCAGCCAGCGGTCCACCACTGAATACAGTGTCGAGGGCGCACTGTGGGTGACAATCGAATATTGCCGGGCCTGCTGCGCCAGAAAAGGCCCCGGGGCCACGTCCAGGTGCCGCGCCGCCACCCACTGGAAGGTCATCCAGCCGAGGAATACATCGGTTACATCCTCACGCGTGGCCGGGTTGGTCAGCAGCGCGATGTCGAGTTCGTGGTCGTTCAGCTTGCGATTGAGCACCGCACCGACATCGATGGATATCTCCAGGGTGATCTCCGGGAAGTGCGCCTTTATATCGCTGATTACCGCCGTCAGCCCGACCATCGCCGAACATTCGTCCGCGCCCAGGCGCAAGCGCCGGTGCTTTTTCTGCTGCGCGGCAAACTGCTCGAGTTGCGTGCTGTTGTTGAGCACCTGTTCGGCGTGGCGCAAAGCGGTATGGCCATCTGCGGTGAGGCTCATGCGTTGCTTGCTGCGGTCGAACAACTTGACGCTGAGCAGCGATTCCATTTCCTTGATCCGCGCCGACACTGCAGGTTGCGTCAGGTGAAGATGACGGGAGGCGGCATGAACGCCCCCGAGGCGGGCGGTCCAGTAGAACGCCTCGATCTGCATCAGCGTGATACGCATGATAAAAACTGCTCCGGTTACTGCTTACGGATTTTTATTATCGACCGTTAAGCGTGCTTGTTAGGATGACCGAAACCCTTCGAAAAAGCATCCGGCCTAATAACAACACCCTATGTATATTATCGAAGCACTGCCCGCCCCGATCAGCGCCGCTGAACTTGAAGTCTTGATCAACGCCGAACCGGCGACCATCGGCCACTTCATTACCCACGGTATTGCCAGCCCGCACATCAAGGCACACTTTCAGAGTGTCAGGGCCGTGGGTACCGCGGTGACCGTGAGGATGCCAGGCAACGATGGCGGGATTCTGCATTACGCCATGGGCTGCGTGCGCCCAGGCGACTTTCTGGTGGTGGACCGCTGCGGTGAACGCATCACCGCCGCCCTGGGCGGCGCCATGGCCTACGCCGCCAAGCAGGCTGGCGTGGCGGGGATCATCGTCGACGGCTACGTCACCGACCTGGGCGAAATACGCGAGCATGGTGTGCCAGTGTGGTCACGCGGTGCCAGCGCGATTACCACCCGCGTGATCGGCCTGGAAGGCGAGTTCTGTACCGCCATCCAATGTGGCGGGGTGATTGTCCACCCCGGCGATGCGGTGGTGGCAGACGAAAACGGCATGGTGTTTCTGCGCCCCGGCCAGGTGATCGAAATGGCTCAGCGTGCCATCGACTTCCAGCACAACGAAAAGCACACGCTGGCGCGGCTGGCCAAGGGTGAGAAGTTCCCTGATATCGTCGGTTCGCGAACCACCATCGAGGCCGCACGCCGCCCTCGTTGATCGTGAACAGCCCCGAAGTAGCTCCCGAACAAGCACAAGAGGACTGCCGTGAAACTCAGCTCGCTGCTCATCCCCCTGGCGTTCGGCGCGCTGCTCGGTACCTCGCTGGCGCGCGCGCAGGACTACCCCGTGATGCGCTTCAACGTGGTGGGCGGTGGCAGCCACAACTACACGTTCCGGGCGGTTGAACAGCCGTTCTGGAATCAGACGTTGCCCGCGCGCTCGCAAGGCAGGGTCACCGCGCAACTGCTGGGGTTGTCGGAGAGTGGCCTGAAAGGCCCGGAGATCATTCGCCTGATGCGCTTTGGCGCAGTCGATATCGGCATGGGCGTGTTCGCCTTCGTCGCCGGCGACGATGCCACCTTCGAAGGTGTGGACCTGCCCGGCCTGGCCGATACCATCGACACCGCCCACAGGGTCGCCAATGCCTACAAGCCGGTGCTCGAACAACGCATGGCCGAGCGTCACGGCATCAAGTTGCTGGCCACCGTCCCCTATACCGCGCAGGTCTTCTTTTGCCGCGATGCCGTGCACTCGCTGGCTGACTTGAAGGGCAGGAAAGTGCGCACTCGCGGGCGCAACATGGCCGAGCTGGTCAAGGCCATGGGCGCGGCGCCCGTCACCCTGCCCTTTGCCGAGGTGGTAACCGCCATGCAAACCGGTGTCATCGACTGCGCCATCACCGGCATTGGCTCGGGCAACGCCGCCAAGTGGTACGACGTTGCAGGCTACCTTTACAACCTGCCCGTGGATTGGTCGATCGGCTTCTATGGCATCGGCCTGAAGCGATGGCAGCAACTGCCGCCCGAGGTGCAGCAATTGCTGCAGGTGCAATCGCAAGTGCTGGAGCAGGCCCTGTGGCAAGCGACCGCCAACGAGAACCGTTATGCCCAGGCCTGCAATGTCGGCGGCCCCGACTGCCAGATTCATCACCCCGCACACATGACCGCCTCGGCCCCGACCGCAACAGAGAAGCAGACCCTGCGCCAGGCCGCACTGACCATTGCCAACGACTGGGGCAAACGCTGCGGCGGCCCCTGCGTGGCACGCTGGAATGCCACCGTGGGCGATGCCATCGGCATGCGCCTGGCCCCATGAATTACCCTGCTTCGGAGACTACCCACATGCACACCGCCCGCTCAGGCATGGGAGCCATCCGCGCCATTGCCAAGGCCAGTACCTGGGTCGGCGGCTTCGCGCTGCTCACCTGCGCCCTTCTGATCGGCATCGACCTGATCTTGCGCAAGGCCCTGGGTATCTCCATGGGCGGCGCCGACGAAATAGCCGGTTACGTGCTGGCGATCACCAGCGCCTGGGCGTTCCCGGTCACCTTGCTGAAGCGCGCACATATCCGCGTGGACATCCTCTACACCCGCCTTGGCCTGCGCCCCAGGGTCGCGCTCGACCTGTTCGCCCTCGCCTGCATGCTGGTGCTTGCCAGCACATTGGCCTACCACGCGTGGAACGTGCTGTGGGACTCCATCGAATACCGTTCAGTGTCAAACACGCCACTGCAGGTACCACAATGGCTGCCCCAATCACTCTGGTTCGCCGGCTACGTGTTCTTTGCCCTGACCTTGTCGAGCTTGATGGTCACCTGCACCCGCCACTTGCTGCACGGCCGCTGGCACGCTGTCAGCAAACTGATCGGCATCAACTCGGTCGAGGAGGACATTCAGCAGGAGCGCTACCACGGTAGCCCCGCTGCTGGCACGGAGCAAAAGCCATGCTGAGCCTCACCCTGATCGTGCTGCTCGCACTGCTGGCGCTTAGCGTGGCCGCTGCAGTCAGCGTCGGCCTGCTGGGCATGTCCCTGTCGCAGCTGTTCTCGACATTGCCGTTAAGCAGCGCCATGGGTGAAATTGCCTGGAATACCAGTAGCGAATTCCTTCTGGTGGCGATCCCTTTGTACATCCTGATGGGTGAACTGCTGGTGTGCTCAGGCGTGGCCGGGCGGATGTACCAGGCCGTCGAAAAGTGGCTGTCGTGGCTGCCAGGTGGCTTGATGAATTCGAACATCGGCGCCAGCGCGCTGTTCGCCACCACCAGCGGCTCCAGCGTGGCGACTGCGGCCACCCTCTCGACCCTGGCCATCCCCGAGCAGGAACGCAAAGGCTACAACGCGCCACTGTTTCTCGGCTCGATTGCCGCCGGTGGCACACTGGGCATCCTGATTCCGCCTTCAATCAACATGATCCTGTTTGCCCTGATCGCCAACGTGTCAGTGCCCAAGCTGTACCTGGCCGCGACCGTTCCCAGCATCATCCTGAGCGTGCTGTTTATCGCGTTGATCGTGTTGGCCTGCCTGATTCGGCCACAGCTGGACGGCCGCAAGGCGCCTACGCGCTGGGCCGAGCGCCTGGCCTGCCTCCCTGACCTGTTGCCGCCACTGGCGATTTTCGCCCTGGTGATCGGTTCGATCTACAGCGGCTTCGCCACCGCCAGCGAGTCGGCCGCGCTGGGTGTGCTCAGCGCCTTCGGCCTGGGCCTGTGGCGCCGGGCGTTCACCTGGCAGAGCCTGGGTCAGGCGTTCGAGGCAACCCTGCGCACCACCGGCATGATCATGTTCATCACCCTGTCGGCGTTCTTTCTCAACTTTGTGCTGGCCTCCATTGGCCTGACCACCACGCTGGTCCATTTTGTCACTGACCTGAACCTCTCCCCCACGGCCACACTGCTGGCGATCATCTTGTTCTACATCGTGCTGGGTTGCTTCATGGACACGCTGGCCATGTTGATCACCACCGCACCGCTGATCGTGCCGATTATCGTCGCACTGGGCTTCGATCCGTTGTGGTTTGGGGTGGTGTTGATCGTGCTGTGCGAGATGGGCCAGATTACGCCACCGTTCGGCATGAACCTGTTCGTGGTGCAGAGCATTCGTGGCCGGGGCAACTTCATGGACGTGGTGTACGGCGCGCTGCCGTTCTGCCTGGCGTTGCTGGTGCTGATCGCGCTGTTGATCGCCTTTCCACAACTGGCGTTGTGGTTGCCGGCAGCCGTTTAGCGGGCAATAAAAAAGGGCGATCCGTGTGGATCGCCCTTTTTCGATTTGGTAGGCACAATTGGACTCGAACCAACGACCCCCACCATGTCAAGGTGGTGCTCTAACCAACTGAGCTATGTGCCTGTCGTGTGGTGCGCATTCTACGCATTCCGAAAACCATGTCAACACTTTTTTTCGCGCTAACTTACTGAATCTTAACCTCTTTATAGGAAGGCTTCGGCGACGGCCGGGTAAAGGATTTTCAACGGACGACTAGCGGGTGTTTATTATTATTGATAGCATCGCTACATTCGTTAAAAATATAACACACGAGGTTTCTCGAGCATGGCCAACACCCCCTACCCCCAGTCCTACTACGCCGCCTCGGCTAACCCGGTGCCGCCACGTCCGGCGCTGCAGGGTGAGGTGGAAACCGATGTGTGCATCATCGGTGCCGGCTATACCGGCCTGTCCAGCGCCCTGTTCCTGCTGGAAAACGGCTTCAAGGTCAGCATCGTCGAAGCCGCCAAGGTTGGTTTTGGCGCGTCCGGCCGCAACGGCGGCCAGATCGTCAACAGCTACAGCCGTGACATCGACGTGATCGAGCGCACCGTCGGCCCCAAGCAGGCACAACTGCTGGGCCAGATGGCATTCGAAGGTGGCCGCATCATTCGTGAGCGTGTCGCCAAGTACAATATCCAGTGCGACCTGAAAGACGGTGGCGTGTTCGCAGCCATCACCCCTAAACAGATGGGCCACCTGGAGTCGCAGAAGCGCCTGTGGGAACGCTTCGGCCACAACCAGCTCGAGCTGATGGACCAGAAGCGCATCCGTGAAGTAGTCGCATGCGACAGCTATATCGGCGGCATGCTGGACATGAGCGGCGGCCACATCCACCCGCTGAACCTGGCCTTGGGCGAAGCGGCCGCGGTCGAGTCGCTGGGCGGCATCATCTATGAGCAGACCCCGGCCATCCGTATCGAGCGTGGCGCCAACCCGGTCGTGCACACACCGCAAGGCAAGGTGCGCGCCAAGTTCATCATCGTCGCCGGTAACGCCTACCTGGGCAACCTGGTGCCAGAGCTGGCCGCCAAGTCCATGCCGTGCGGCACCCAGGTGATCACCACCGAGCCCCTGAGCGATGACCTGGCACGTACCCTGCTGCCACAGGATTACTGTGTCGAAGACTGCAACTACCTGCTCGACTACTACCGCCTGACCAGCGACAAGCGCCTGATCTTCGGCGGCGGTGTGGTCTACGGCGCGCGTGACCCAGCGAACATCGAGGCGATCATCCGTCCGAAGATGCTCAAGGCCTTCCCGCAGCTGCAGAACGTGAAGATCGATTACGCCTGGACCGGCAACTTCCTGCTGACCCTGTCGCGCCTGCCACAGGTTGGCCGCATCGGCGACAACATCTATTACTCCCAGGGCTGCTCCGGCCACGGCGTCACCTACACGCACCTGGCAGGCAAGGTGCTGGCCGAGGCGCTGCGTGGCCAGGCCGAGCGTTTCGATGCATTCGCCGGCCTGCCGCACTACCCGTTCCCGGGTGGCCAGATGCTGCGTGTGCCATTCAGCGCCATCGGTGCCTGGTACTACAGCCTGCGCGACCGCCTGGGCTTCTGATTGATGCCTCGGTAACCTGGCACCGGCCTCTTCACGAGGCCGGTGTACGTTTACCGCCCCAGGCTGTTCACGGCCTGCTTCGCGGCAATTTCCTGCCCTGCCCGGGCCAGTTCGTCAGCCGCCTGCAACCAACGTTGCCGGTCTACCTGGGCGGGCAGTTGCCGCGGCGGTTGCACCAGCACCGCCCAACTACCCTGCTTGGCCCAGGCCGAAGCAAAATCATCGAAGGCCATCAGTTGCCTGCGGTGCATGCCTGAGCGCAACAGTACCCGCTGCTTGTAGCGGTCATAACCGATCAGCACCGCGTAGCGTGGTTCGCTCCACCAGGCTGAACCCTCCTCGTAACGCAGCAAAACCGGGTTGCCCGCCGCCACCTGCGTCAGCAAAGCGTCCATCTGCTTGTCCAGTGCGTACACCACCATGCCGTAGTCACGCGCCACGCGGGGGATGCTGGTGTCCAGCGTTTCAGCGCCCTGGGGCAGGTTCAATGGCTTGTCCAGCAGGCCTGGCGTGATCGGCGCGCCCTGCTGCGAAAGCAGCGCTGCCAGGGCCATGGCGCCGCTGTGGTTGGCATTGCCACGGTAGAACGGCACGCTGCTGATCTCGACCCGCTGCGGCAGGCCTTTCAGGTTCGCGGGCGGTGCGCTGGCACAACCGGCCAGGCTGGCTGCCATCAGGCAGGCCAGCAGCAGCCGGCGCGGGGCTGAGGCCAGCGGTTTGAAGGAAACTTGCTCCATGGACACTCGCTTGTTCCGATGCCAGGCAGGCAGCGCCCGGCTCTGGGCTCAGATCATAGGGCCCACAGGTGCGCGGGTATAGTCCGACACAGGCTTGTAGCCAATCGGACCAAGCAATAGACCTTTGGTCAATGGAACGTCACACGGGTCGAGCTAGACTAAAGCAGTGTCTGTAAGGCGAGCCCTGGCTGACAGCGCGCTTGCCCGAGAGAAGGAGGCACACATGAGCCTGACCCTGGCAATCCTCATGCTGGTAGGTATGTGGCTGAGCGTCGCAGCCGCCATGCTGTGGGGTGTACTGCGTATCGTACGGCGTCATTCCCATCATCACTCCCTGCCACCGCAGGGCCTGGCCAAACCTCAGGTTGGGCGCAGGGTACGGCGGCAAGTGGAGGCGCATTAAACTCACGCTTTTGTGATGGTCCTTTCGCGAGACCCACCCCTGGCTTCAAGGCCAGCGGTGGGCCTGCGCCTTTTACATCAACCTTCTGCCGCTTCGCGCTTGAGCCGCGCCCGACGGGCCATGATGTTGAGGACCTCGATCAAGGTCGAGAAGGCCATCGCTGCGTATACATACCCTTTCGGTACATGAGCCCCCATGCCTTCGGCGATCAGGGTCATGCCGATCATGATCAGGAAGCCCAGGGCCAGCATCACCACGGTGGGGTTGTCATTGATGAACTTGGCCAGCGGGTCGGCCGCCACCAGCATCACGATCACGGCAGCGATCACGGCAATGATCATGATCGGCAGGTGCTCGGTCATGCCCACGGCGGTAATGATGCTGTCGATCGAGAAGACGATATCCAGCAGCAGGATCTGGCCGATGGCTGCGGCAAAGCCCAAAGTGATGGTGGAACCGGCCTTGGACTCTTCCTTGGCACCATGCGGGTCGACGTTCTCGTGGATTTCCTTGGTGGCCTTCCACAGCAGGAACAAGCCACCTGCGATCAGAATCATGTCCTTCCACGAGAAGCTGTGGCCGAACACATCGATCACCGGCTCGGTCAGTTGCACGATCCAGGCCACGGTGCTGAGCAGCGCCAGGCGCATGACCAGGGCCATGCTGATACCAATGCGCCGCGCCTTGGAACGGTATTCCATGGGTAGCTTGTTGGTCAGGATGGAGATGAAGATCAAGTTGTCGATGCCGAGCACGATCTCCATGGCCACCAAGGTGGCGAGGGCGACCCAGGCGGTCGGGCTTGCGGCGAGTTCCAGCAAATATTCCATTTAATCAATCCTGCATCGGGTCTTGGGGTCAGATGTCCTGGGTCTTTTCGTGCTTTTCAGCATCTTTGGGCGGCTGGCCTTCGCTGCCGATGGCATCGCTCAGGGCCTGCTGGGCCGCTTCGTTGGTCTTGTCGATGGCCTGCTTGGCCGACTGGGCGGCTTGGTCGAGCATCTGCTGGGCAGATTTTTCGGCCTGATCGCAGCCGGCCAGGGTGAACAGGGCCAGGGCCAGCACCAAAGGCGTGCCAATGGATTTAAGCTGCAACATGGGTTCCTCGCTTGTCGATATTCCGGCGGCGCGCAACGCGCCTAATGGAGTCGCATTCTAGAGAGGCGAATACATCAGGAAAATTCGTATTTTCAGCGGTTATACTTCGGTTTTTACGAATCGAGAAATACACCGATGCTCAACTATCGCCAGTTGCACTACTTCTGGGCCGTGGCCAAGACCGGCAGCATCGCGCGTGCCAGCGAGCAGTTGAACCTCACCCCGCAGACCATCAGCGGGCAGATCAGCTTGTTCGAGCAGACGTATGGCCTTGAATTGTTCCAGCGGGTCGGTCGGCAGCTGGAGCTGACCGAGACCGGCCGCCAGACGTTGGTGTATGCCGAGCAGATGTTCCAGCTCGGCGGCGAGCTGGAAGCCATGCTGCGCGCCGGCCCGCAAGAGCAGATTCTGTTTCGCGTGGGGGTGGCCGACGTGGTCCCCAAATCCATCGTCTATCGCCTGCTGGCGCCGACCATGGAGCTGGACGAGGTGCTGCGCATCAATTGCCGAGAAGACAAACTCGAGCGTCTGCTGGCGGACCTGGCGATCCAGCGCCTGGACCTGGTCATTTCCGACAGCCCGATGCCCAACCATCTGGATATCAAGGGCTACAGCCAGAAGCTCGGCGAGTGTGGCCTGAGCTTCTTCGCCACCCAGGCGTTGGCGCAACGCCTTGCCGGCCCCTTCCCTGCCTGCCTGGACGATGCACCGCTGTTGATTCCGGGCCAGGAGACCGTGGTGCGCAGCCGTTTGCTGCGCTGGCTAGGGGAACAGCAGGTGCAGCCGCGGATCGTTGGCGAGTTCGACGACAGCGCCTTGATGCAGGCGTTTGGGCAATCGGGCAGCGGCATATTCGTGGCGCCCAGCGTGATCGCCGAGGAGGTGTGCCGCCAGTATGGCGTGCAACTGATCGGGCAGACCGAGGCGGTGCATGAGTCGTTCTATGCCATTTCGGTGGAGCGCAAGGTCAAGCACCCAGGGATCGTCGCCATTACCGAGGGAGCGCGACGGGAGTTGTTCCACTGGTGATGTGCTCGCCGCTTCGCGCGTGAACCCAGAAGACCGCGAACCTGCCCGACAAAGGTCTATGGTAAAGTTTCGCCCTTTTTGAACATGCCGGGATATCGCTGCATATGACCCCCTTCTTCCGCCTTCTCAACCGCACCAGCCTGGTGACGCAGATCGTCATCGGCCTGCTGGCCGGCATCGCCCTGGCGCTGCTCGCACCCGCCGTCGCCCGCGACATGGCGTTCCTCGGCAAGGTCTTCGTCAGCGCCCTCAAGGCGGTGGCACCCATTCTGGTGTTCATTCTGGTCATGGCCTCGATCGCCAACCACCGCCACGGCCAGGAAACCCACATCCGCCCGATCTTGTGGCTGTACCTGCTGGGCACCTTCGCCGCAGCGGTGGTGGCCGTGGTGGCCAGCATGCTGTTCCCGTCCCACCTGGTGCTGACTGCCGGCGACGCCACGCTGAGTGCGCCGGGCGGTATCGCCGAGGTCCTGCAGAACCTGCTGCTGAGCGCAGTCGACAACCCGGTCAACGCCTTGCTCAATGCCAACTTCATTGGCGTGCTGACCTGGGCCATCGGCCTGGGCGTGGCCCTGCGCCATGCCGGCGAAACCACCCGCACCGTGGTCGAGGACCTGTCCAACGGGGTGACCTTGATCGTGCGCGTGGTCATCCGCTTCGCCCCGCTGGGCATCTTCGGCCTGGTCAGCGCCACCCTCGCCCAGTCGGGCTTCGAAGCCCTGCTCGGCTACCTGCACCTGCTGGCCGTGCTGATTGGCTGCATGCTGTTTGTGGCCCTGGTGATGAACCCGCTGATCGTGTTCTGGAAAATTCGCCGCAACCCGTATCCGCTGACCCTGCTGTGCCTGCGCGAGAGCGGTATCACGGCGTTCTTCACCCGCAGCTCGGCGGCCAACATCCCGGTCAACCTGGCCCTGTCGGAGCGCCTTGGCCTGCATGAAGACACCTATTCGGTGTCGATCCCGCTGGGCGCGACCATCAACATGGCGGGCGCAGCGATCACCATCACCGTACTGACACTGGCCGCAGTGCATACCCTGGGTATCCCGGTCGACCTGCCGACTGCCGTGCTACTCAGCGTGGTGGCGGCTGTCTGTGCGTGCGGCGCCTCGGGCGTGGCAGGTGGTTCGCTGTTGTTGATCCCGCTGGCGTGCAGCCTGTTCGGCATCCCCAGCGAGATTGCCATGCAGGTGGTTGCGGTGGGCTTCATCATTGGTGTGCTGCAGGACTCGGCGGAGACTGCACTGAATTCGTCCACCGACGTGCTGTTCACAGCGGCGGCGTGCCAGGCTGAGCAACGACGCGGGGCGTGAGGCTGTCGGGGCCGTGTTACGGCCCCAATTGCCTTAATCAACGGCTTTACCTACGCTAGTGGCCTTTTCCTCGCAATGAGACAGGGCCATGTCAGAACACGAAACCGTAGGTGAAGGCCGTTTCAACAGCACCGAAATCCGCATTCTCGGCTCGCTGATCGAAAAGCAGGCCACCAGCCCGGAAAGCTACCCACTGACCCTCAATGCCCTGGTCCTGGCCTGCAACCAGAAGACCAGCCGGGAACCGGTGATGAACCTCACCCAAGGCCAGGTCGGCCAGGCCCTGCGGGCGCTCGAAGGCCAAGGCATGACCCGCTTACAGATGGGCAGCCGCGCCGACCGCTGGGAGCAGCGGGTGGACAAGGCTCTGGAATTGGTGCCGGCGCAACTGGTGCTGATGGGCCTGATGTTCTTGCGCGGCCCGCAAACCCTCAACGAGTTGCTCAGCCGCAGCAACCGGCTGCATGAGTTCGATGACACCGAGCAGATCCAGCATCAGCTGGAACGCCTGATTTCTCGTGACCTTGCCCTGCACCTGCCGCGCCAGGCAGGCCAGCGCGAAGACCGCTACACCCATGCATTGGGCGACCCGGCAGAAATCGAAGCGATCATGGCCGCACGCCAACAGGAAGGCGGTGCCCGCAGCAGCGGTGGCAGTGTTTCGGAAGAGCGCATGGAGGCTTTGGAAGCCCGGATAGCTGCGCTGGAGGCGCGCCTGGCCGAACTCGAAGGCTGAGCCATTAGTGCTCGGAGTCGGGGAAATTGCGACAGCTCTTGCGCTCGGCCAGCTCCCGCTCACTGGGGCGCTGGTCGATGAACACGGTGCGGCCGTCGGCGTAGATTTCCAGGAAGCCCCAGTGCAGGTCCTGCTCTTTCTGCCCGGGCTTGGGTGGCACTAGCCACCAGGGTTCGCGGCTGATCAGGGTCATGGTCAGGTTCCTGAGGGTGTCTGGAGTAATGATAGACACCCTCAGGCTGCTGCTGACTTACGCCGGGGCCGAAGCCCGAATCAGGTGGTCGAAGGCCGCCAGCGAAGCCTTGGCGCCCTCCCCCACCGCAATGACGATCTGCTTGTACGGCACGGTGGTCACATCACCCGCGGCAAACACGCCGGGGATGTTGGTCGCGCCCTTGGCATCGACAATGATCTCGCCACGCGGCGACAGCTCGACGGTGCCTTTGAGCCAGTCGGTATTGGGCAACAGGCCGATCTGCACGAAGATGCCTTCCAGCGCCAGGTCATGCAGCTCATCGCTGGCGCGATCCTTGTAGCGCAGCCCCGTCACCTTCTCACCATCGCCGACCACTTCGGTGGTCAATGCGCGGGTAATCACCTTGACGTTCGGCAGGCTGTGCAGCTTGCGTTGCAACACGGCGTCGGCACGCAACTGGCTGTCGAACTCGATCAGGGTCACCTGGGCGACGATGCCCGCCAAATCGATGGCCGCTTCCACGCCCGAGTTGCCGCCGCCGATCACCGCCACACGCTTGCCCTTGAACAGCGGGCCATCACAGTGCGGGCAGTAAGCCACGCCGCGGGCACGGTATTGCTGCTCGCCCGGCACGTTCATTTCGCGCCAGCGTGCACCGGTGGCCAGGATCACGGTCTTGGCCTTGAGCGACGCACCGCCCGCCAGCCGCACTTCGTGCAGGCCGCCATCGGTAGCCGGGATCAGCGCTTCGCCGCGCTGCAGGTTCATGATATCGACGTCGTACTGCTTGACGTGTTCTTCCAGCGCAGTGGCCAGTTTCGGCCCTTCGGTTTCCTGCACCGAGATAAAGTTCTCGATGGCCAGGGTGTCGAGCACCTGGCCGCCAAAACGCTCGGCGGCAACACCGGTACGGATACCTTTACGCGCGGCATAGATCGCGGCCGCAGCGCCGGCCGGGCCACCGCCGACGATCAATACATCGAAAGCGTCCTTGGCGTTGATCTTTTCGGCCTGGCGGCTGCCGGCACTGGTGTCGATTTTGCCCAGAATCTCTTCCAGGCCCATGCGGCCCTGGCCGAACACTTCACCGTTCAGGTAGATGCTCGGCACTGCCATGACTTTGCGCGATTCGACTTCGTCCTGGAACAGCGCGCCGTCGATGGCCACGTGGCGCACGTTGGGGTTGAGCACCGCCATCAGGTTCAGCGCCTGGACCACGTCCGGGCAGTTCTGGCACGACAGCGAGAAGTAGGTTTCGAAGGTGAATTCGCCTTGCAGCCCTTGGATCTGCTCGATCACTTCGGCGCTGGCCTTGGACGGGTGGCCACCGACTTGCAGCAGCGCCAGCACCAGGGAGGTGAATTCGTGGCCCATGGGGATGCCGGCGAAACGCAGGCTGATGTCAGCCCCAGGGCGATTGAGCGAGAACGATGGACGACGAGCGTCGGTCCCGTCCGCGCGCAGGGTAATCAGGTTCGACAGGCCGGCGATTTCCACCAGCAGGTCGTGCAATTCGCGGGATTTCGCGCCGTCGTCGAGGGAAGCAACGATCTCGATCGGCTGGGTGACCCGCTCCAGGTAGGTTTTCAGTTGCGATTTAAGCGTGGCGTCCAACATACGGGCGATTCCTTTTTCAATCTTCGGATACAAAAACGCCCAGGCAACAGCGCCCGGGCGTTTGGCGGGGCGGTAAGTACTTCAGCTTTGGCGGCTGCTTACCGCCCTCGACTGGCGCATGACGTAATTCGTTCGAGAAGTGCCGAGCGGCGATGAGTTTCAACGCAGCATGATCGTCGCGCAGGCACTTATCGGACGACGATTAGATCTTGCCGACCAGGTCCAGGGATGGCGCCAGGGTGGCTTCGCCTTCTTTCCACTTGGCCGGGCAGACTTCGCCTGGGTGGGCAGCGACGTACTGGGCAGCCTTGACCTTGCGCAGCAGTTCGCTGGCATCACGGCCTACACCACCGTCGTTGATTTCGACGATCTTGATCTGGCCTTCCGGGTTGATCACGAAGGTACCGCGATCGGCCAGGCCGGCTTCTTCGATCAGCACGTCGAAGTTGCGCGAGATGACGTGGGTCGGGTCACCGATCAGCGGGTACTTGATCTTGCCGATGGTTTCCGAGGTGTCGTGCCAGGCTTTGTGGGTGAAGTGGGTGTCGGTGGACACGCCGTAGATTTCCACGCCGAGTTTCTGGAACTCTGCGTAGTTGTCAGCAAGGTCACCCAGCTCGGTCGGGCAAACGAAGGTGAAGTCGGCCGGGTAGAAGAACACGACAGACCACTTGCCTTTCAGGTCGGCTTCGCTTACCTGAACGAATTCGCCGTTGTGGAAGGCGGTGGCGTTGAACGGTTTGACCTGGCTGTTGATGATAGGCATGAGAGACGCTCCTTCATGGGGTTGAAATCAGTTGACGGAGAGAATCCTAACCGCTGGTCGCCAGAAAGGCTCATTGGCAAACCTGATGCTGGCGATTGGTTTTGGCTATAACCAGGGTTTATTAATAGAAGAGATAGCGCTGAGCGGCGGGGTTGAGCTTCTCACGCT
>NZ_JANIAG010000076.1:0-25447 GCF_028682155.1 Pseudomonas sp. 39004 | reverse complement strand
AAGCCGCGGACTTTCTGTTTCCACTTCTTGCGGTACTTTTCCAGGTGCTGCACCGCTTCATGGGTGTCCATGAAGATGAAACGGCTGGACCAACGGTACTCGCAAGGCAGCTCGGCCAACGCGGCAAGAATGCCCGGCGCCGACTCCAGCGGAAAACCTTCGATGGCGACCACCTGGACGAAATTACGACCGATCTTTGGCACCACGCCGCCCCACAGTTCCTTCCCGCCGATTACAGCGTCGAGGTACATCGGGTTGCTCGGCAGCAACACGGGCTGGCTTAATCCAGTGACGCAAAACTGCACCCAGCTGAGCAAGTCGTCATGGGTAATCTGCGCACCTTCCTCGGTGACCTGGCGGTTACCTTTCAAGCGCGTCAGCTTAAGCACCGACGACAGGCTGCCTTCAACACTGATGCAGTCGCGCTTGAATTGCTCGATCAGGTTGCGGGTACGGACCTTGGCATCAGGGGGCGCAGTATCGTCGTCGAACATCAGTTCGACGAACTTCTGCTGGGCCAGCATCGGGGGGAAGTAGGTGAGGGTCAGCACAAAGTAGCCTTCGTACATGGTACCCAATGATTCGAAGTACGCGCGGCGTTCTTCGTCCATCGCCTCGGTGAGGGTGTCGGCGAAATGGGATACACCTTTGGCCGAGTAGTTCGACGCCGGACGGCGCACCGCATCGACGTGAATCATCCAGCCGTTGCCCAGACCCGCCAGCGCCTGATTGATCCTCAACGAGACCAGTTCGCGCTGCGCCTCAGTGCTGCTGGCGTTGTCATCACCACGGTAGAGCCAGGCGGCCATGAAGGCGCCGTTCTTACCCACGATCACACCATCATCGACCATCGCCGCATGATTCAACAGATCGGCCAGGCCGGCCTCTGTAGAACGGTGCTTTTTCAGCTTGAGCTCCGCATCGACCTGCATCAGGCGCTGAATCAGCAGCAGGACCAGAAGCGCACCGAGGGCTGCGATGGCGTACGCAATACCTTCGATCATTTGTATTGACTTCCCTGACTTGGAGGATTGTCCCGGAACGGTGTGCTACGTGGCGGGTAGTACGCCTTGTAGCGCCGGTGACGGAGGTAGACGTGGCGCATCTTAGGGTCGGATTTGGCCATCACGCGGAACACGAACAGCGAACCGAACCAGAGCATCAGGCCCACTACGGTTGCGCGCAGCTCTTGCGCGCTGAAGATCAACGCGAAGGCGAGCAAACCAGAAAACATCACCAGCTCGCGATCCCCGCCCATGAACAGGTTGTCCCGGTTGCCGGCCCGCCGGATGGGAATCGTGCGCAGTGCCATGGCTCAGACCTGACCCTGCACCAGGCTCTGCTGCGGCAGCAATTGCGCCAATTCAGCGCTGGTGCCGAAGAAGCCGGTCATGATGTTGTTCGCACCCACGATCAGTGCCATTACCAGTACCAGGAAGATCAGCGTACGGAAGAACCCGTTAAGGTCACCGCCGAAGATCAGCACGCCACCCGCCACCACGATGCCAATGATCGAGAGAGCAAAGGCGACCGGGCCGGTGACCGATGTACGCAGGGAGGTCAGCCAGCTTTCGTATGGCAGCGAGCCGCCAGTGCTTGAGGCCGCCATGGCATTGTCCGGCGCCACCATCACCGCCAGCAGCAGGAAGCTGAAAGCCAGGTAGCCAAACGTTTGGGCATTGAAACGGAACAGCGAAGTGTTGGCGTGCATGTGCAGTGTTTTCCTTAAAGATTGCGCATGGTGTAGCGGCCGTTTTCGTACCCGGAAACCTCGAGGATTTCCTGGATGCGGCGGCCTTCTGGGGTTCTGGCGATAGAGATGACGACGTGAACCGCTTCGCCAATCAGCGGTTCGATTTCGGCCGGGGCCGATTTATTACGGGAAACCAGGGATTTCAGGCGGGTCAGCCCCTCGCTGGCGCTGTTGGCGTGCAACGTCGCCGCGCCGCCAGGGTGGCCGGTGTTCCAGGCATCGATCAGGTCGAGCGCTTCTTCACCGCGCACCTCGCCCACCAGGATGCGATCCGGGCGCATGCGCAGGGAGGTCTTGAGCAAGTGGGTCATGCTCACATCGACAGTGGTGTGGTACTGCACGAAGTTCTTGGCCGCGCACTGGATCTCGCCGGTGTCTTCGATGATGAACACCCGCTCGCTGGGGAACTCCACGACCATTTCGTTGATGACGGCGTTGACCAGGGTGGTCTTGCCGGTACCCGTACCGCCGATGACCAGAATGTTGCGGTGATCGCGGATGGCGCGCTTGATGGCGTCGCACTGCACCGCCGTCATGATCCCCGATTCGACATACTGGTCCAGGGTGTAGATGGCCACCGCCTTCTTGCGGATGGCGAACGTGGCGGCGCGGACCACCGGGGGCAGTTGCCCGGCGAAGCGAGAGCCGTCCAGCGGCCATTCGCCTTCAAGCAACGGCTTGCTGCGGGTCACTTCCTTGCCGTGGTAGCCGGCCACGGTCTTGATGATGGACTCGGCCTGGGCCGGGCGCAGTTCGCCGATGTGTTGCATTGGCTTACCCAACTGCTCCAGCCACAGTTTGCCGTCGCCGTTGCACATCAACTCGACGGTCTGTGGATCGTTAAGCGCATCGATGATGAGGGGGCCGGCATCACGCTCCAGTTTCTTTTTGGCGCGCTCTTTCAGGCTGGCAGTTTCTGCAATGTCCACACTTGATCGTCCATGAAAATAGATACCACCCCACGGTCATGGGGAGGACTTTCCAAATGTTCTGCGCGTGCAGTTCATTGAACTAATGGCGAATCGACATGTCCGCGACCCGAACTCACCTGCAATTGCAGAATTTGTTCGAGTTATGAGAGCCAATTCACAACGGCGCGCAGATTACCCGGCAACAATTGTTAACGAAAGAGTCGATCTCCTACATCCTTGTAAGTGATCTCTTACAACCTTGGAACTAACGTCCCATTGACTCGGCTCGAAAAAAGCGCTGTGAGCGGCGGTGTATCTGGGCCGCAGCCATGCTCTATATTAATTTGATATTTAATTGCCACTATGTTTGCCAGTATGAAATGGCGCGCAAAATTAGACACAGTTCACACTCGCACGCGACGTATTCTTACCTAAACTCCAGCAGCTGGAAGTTGGATACCCCCGTATTTCGCCCTGCCTGCGCCGACACTTCACTGCGCGCGCTGAAGTATCACTGAGTGATGGCAATTAGATGCCATATTGATATATCCCGTGCCACCTCTGCATCTTCAAACACATTTCAGAACAATGCCAACTGGCCACCAGGCGGGCAGAACCTGGAGCAATCGAGTGCCTGCGCTTCACGCCCTTCGAATGCCAGTTTGCGCGCGGCCTTGGCGAAGCGCTGAGCCAGCAGCTCGGCAAAAATGCCCTCGCCACGCATCCGTTTACCAAAGCGGCTGTCATACAGCTCACCGCCGCGGCTCTGACGGATCAGGCTCAACACATGGGCCGCACGCTGGGGGTAATGGTCCTGCAACCATTGCTCGAACAGCGGCGCCACTTCCAGCGGCAGGCGCAACATCATGTAGGCTGCGCTCTGGGCACCCGCTTCCTTGGCGGCCTCGAGCAAGCGTTCCAGTTCGCTGTCGTTGATCATCGGAATCATCGGCGAACACAAGACCCCCACCGGCACCCCCGCCTCGCGCAGCACCCGGATCGCCCGCAACCGCGCCTTGGGCGACGCCGCCCGCGGCTCCAGTACCCGTTTCAGGTCGTCATCCAGCGTTGTCAGGCTGATCATCACCCGCGCCAGGCGCTGGCTGGCCATCTCGGCCAACAGGTCGAGATCACGCAGTACCAGCGAACCCTTGGTGACGATGGTCACCGGGTGCCGGAAGCGCAGGAGTACCTCCAGCAAACGACGAGTCAGCAGGTGATCACGCTCGATGGGCTGGTAGGGGTCGGTATTGGAGCCCAGGTTGATGGGCGCGCAGACGTAACCCGGCTTGCTCAGCTGTTGTTCGAGCACTTCGGCAGCGTTGGTCTTGGCGATCAGCTTGGTTTCGAAATCCAGCCCTGGGGAAAGGTCCCAATACGCGTGTGAGGGGCGTGCGTAGCAGTAGATGCAGCCATGCTCGCAACCTCGGTAGGGGTTGATGGAGCGGTCGAATGGCAGGTCGGGCGAGGTGTTGCGGCTGATGACCGTCTTTGCCGTCTCGATTCGCACCTCGGTGCCCTGGCTGATTGGCACCTCCTGGTACCAGCCGTCATCCTCCACCACCGAGTGGTTGGGGGCGAAGCGGTTGTGCGGATTGTGCGCCGTACCACGGCCTTTTTGCGGTGCTGGAGGTAACATGGCGCGCCCCTTTACTGTATTTATATACAGTACAAGGGCGCTGGCATCTGTGCCAGCACCTCTGGTCAGTACACTTCAGAACAGGCCACCCAGGCCAAGGCCCGGGTGGCAAGACGGCTTCACTCAGCCGGTATCTTCAACTTGGGGTTGGGGAAGAACTGCACCGTCTGCACCTTGGCCGGCGCCGCCTTGGGCGCCAGGTGGTTGACCCGGGTGCCGAGCTCCGAGGGTACCGACAGGCCTTGTTCATTCAAGGTATCGGTAAAACCACAGGCCACGCACTCACGGTGCGGTACACCGTCCTCGTTCCACATCATCAACTTGTCCGGCTCGCTGCACGCCGGGCACACGGCCCCGGCGATGAAGCGTTTCTTGGTCTTGTTCACAGCTACCTCACTCATGCCGCTGCGTCCTCGCTCAGCCCGCAATGGCGCAGCAATGCATCGATGGAAGGTTCACGGCCACGGAAGTCGACGAACAGCACCATCGGCTCACGCGACCCGCCTCGGGCCAGGATCGCCTCGCGGAAGGCACGGCCAGTGTCGGCATTGAGCACGCCTTCTTCTTCGAAGCGGGAGAAGGCGTCAGCCGACAATACCTCGGCCCATTTGTAGCTGTAGTAGCCCGCCGCGTAACCGCCCGCGAAGATGTGCGCGAAGCTGTTGGGGAAGCGGTTGTACGCCGGTGGGCGCATGACCGTCACCTCGTCGCGCACGCCTTCGAGTACCTGCAGCACGCTGCGGCCATCGCCATGGGTGGCGTGCAGCTCGAAGTCGAACAGCGAGAACTCCAGCTGGCGCACCATCATCATGCCGGACTGGAAGTTCTTGGCGGCCAGCATCTTGTCCAGCAGGTCCTGGGGCAGGGCAGCGCCGCTTTCGTAATGGCCGGAGATCAGCGCCAGGCCTTCCGGCTCCCAGCACCAGTTTTCCATGAACTGGCTCGGCAGCTCGACCGCATCCCAGGCTACGCCATTGATGCCAGACACACCCGCGTGTTCGATGCGGGTGAGCAGGTGGTGCAGGCCGTGGCCGAACTCGTGGAACAGGGTGGTGACTTCATCGTGGGTCAACAGCGCAGGCTTGCCTGGCGCGGCCGGGTTGAAGTTGCACACCAGGTTGGCCACCGGGCTCTGCAGCACGCCATCGACGGTGCGGCGACGGTCGCGGGCGCCGTCCATCCAGGCGCCGCCACGCTTGTTGGCGCGGGCATAGAGGTCGAAGAAGAAACGGCCGACGTGCTGGCCGTTTTCCTTGATTTCGAACAGGCGTACGTCCGGGTGCCAGCTGTCGAAACCTTTCAGTTCGGCGATTTCGATGCCATACAGGCGTTGGACGATGCTGAACAGGCCAGACAACACCTTGTCGATCGGGAAGTAGGCACGCAGGGTTTCCTGCGACACGCTGTAGCGTTGCTCGCGCAGCTTCTCGCCGAAGTAACCGGCATCCCAGCTGGCCAATTGCGGGCAGCCCTGCTCGGCGGCATAGGCCTTGAGCTGCTCCAGGTCCTGGGCAGCGAACGGCTTGGAACGCTTGGCCAGGTCGCGCAGGAAGCTCAGCACCTGGTCGCTGGACTCGGCCATCTTGGTGGCCAGGCTCAACTCGGCGTAGTTCGGGTAGCCCAGCAGCGTGGCCAGCTCCTGGCGCAGGTCGAGGATTTCCTGCATTACCGGGCCATTGTCGAACTGGCCGGCATTGGGGCCTTGGTCCGAAGCACGGGTGCAGTAGGCGGCATACAGCTCTTCGCGCAGGGCGCGATCGGTGGCGTAGGTCATCACCGCGTAGTAGCTGGGGAACTCCAGGGTGATCAGCCAGCCGTCGAGCGCTTTTGCCTGGGCGGCGGCGGCCATCTGCGCCTTGGCCGAGTCGGTCAGGCCGTCCAGGGCGGCTTCGTCGGTGACGTGCTTGGTCCAGGCCTGGGTGGCATCGAGCAGCTGGTTGGAGAAGCGGCTGCCCAGCTCGCTGAGCTTGCTCTGCACTTCGGCGTAGCGCTGCTGCTTATCGGCAGGCAGGTCGATGCCCGAAAGGCGGAAATCACGCAGGGCATGTTCGAGGATGGTCTTTTGCGCCACATCGAAGCCAGCCGCCTCCGGGCTGTTGGCCAGGGCCTGGTAGGCGTCGAACAGCGCACGGTTCTGGCCCAGTTCGGTAGAGTAGGCGCTCAGAGCCGGCAGGCAAGACTCGTAGGCCTCGCGCAGTTCCTTGCTGTTGCACACGGCATTGAGGTGGCTGACCGGGCTCCAGGCAGCGCCCAGGCGGTCATTGAGTTCGTCCATGGCCAGCACCAGGCCTGCCCAGGAAGGGGTCTTGCCTTGCTGTTCGAGAATCTCGGCAATGGCTTTGCGGTTGTCGGCCAGGATCTCTTCGATGGCCGGCAGCACGTGTTCGGCACGGATCGCCGAGAAGGGCGGCAGATCGTAGGGCTGCAGAAGCGGGTTGTTCGCACTCACGGTTTGGATACCTTGGCAGAAGAAACACTTGACCATCTTAATTACAATCGACGCCGACCGCAGCAGGCAGCCTGCCTATCGGCACAGATGAGAGACCCTATCATGGCCATCCGAAGCTTCCAGCAACACACTCCGAAAGTTGGACCACGGGCCTTCATCGACCGCTCGGCGGTGGTGCTGGGCGATGTGGAGATCGGCGAAGACAGCTCGGTCTGGCCTTTGACTGTAGTACGCGGCGACATGCACCGCATCCGCATCGGCGCCCGCACCAGCGTGCAGGACGGTAGCGTGCTGCACATCACCCATGCCGGCCCTTTCAACCCCGACGGCTTCCCGCTGATCATCGGCGATGAAGTGACCATCGGCCACAAGGTGATGCTGCATGGCTGTACCCTGGGCGATCGCATCCTGGTCGGCATGGGCAGCACAATCATGGATGGCGCCATCGTCGAGGACGAGGTGATCATCGGCGCCGGCAGCCTGGTACCGCCCGGCAAGCGCCTGCTCAGCGGCTTCCTGTATGTTGGCAGCCCGGTGAAACAGGCCCGGCCGCTGACCGACAAGGAGCGCGCGTTCTTCCCGTACAGCGCCGGCAACTACGTCAAGCTCAAGGACCAGCACTTGGCCGAAGGCTACGACCAACCCGAATGACTTGAGTGGAACCGCTTACATGCACCAGCAGAACATCCTCTTCGACCTCGACGGCACCCTGACCGACCCACGGCTGGGCATCACCCGCTCCATCCAGTATGCGTTGGCCAAACTGGGTATCGACGAGCCGGACCTGGCCCGCCTCGAACACTTCATCGGCCCGCCCTTGCTGCAGGCGTTCATGCAGTTTTACAGCTTTGACGAAGCCAAGGCGTGGGAAGCGGTGAATTTCTATCGCGAGCGCTTCCGCGTCACCGGCCTTTATGAAAACCAGGTGTTCGAAGGGGTACCGGCGCTGCTCGAAGCCCTCAATGGCCAGGGGCGCACCCTGTATGTGGCAACGTCCAAGCCTTGGGAGTTCGCCCGCGAGATCGCCCGGCATTTCGCCTTCGATCACCACTTCAAGGTGATTTATGGCAGCGAGCTGGATGGCACCCGCACCAACAAGGTCGAGCTGATTCGCCACTTGCTGGACGAGGAAGGGCTGGAACCGGCGCAGACGCTGATGATCGGCGATCGCAAGCATGACCTGATCGGCGCGCGCAGCAATGGGCTGCAGGCGGTGGCGGTGGGGTACGGGTTTGGTAGCGAGGAAGAGTTGAAGGCCGAGACGCCAGCCTTCCATTTCGCCACCCTGGCCGAGATGCATCAGGCCTTCATCAAGGCCTGAAATGGAATGGGGCCGCGCAGCGGCCCGAAAATCTCATTGGCTAACGACAAGCCGCTCCAACGCGGCTTTGCGCGCCTCACCCGGCAACCGCCCCAGCGCCTCCACCCGCTGATAAAACCGCGCCCAATCCCCGTCAACCTCGCGGAACAGCGCTGCAAACGCCGGCACCCACTGGTCATACAACCCAAACGGCAGCAGCTTGGCGTTGTTCATCGGCCCATACATCCAGGCGTCATAACGCGTGTCCCCACCCCACTGGCCATCACGCACTTGCCGGTACTCGCGCCGCAACCGCTCGAACTCGGCCTGCTTCGCCGCCCGCTTGTGCGCATCATCCAAGGGGCCGGCGTAGATCCCCTGAAGCCGTTCGCGGCTGGCCAGCACCAGCCGAATGAACTGGTCACGCTGCCCGGCCTGATCATCCTCGATCGCTGCAAGCCCGCGTGCCGCGCCCCATTGCCGCGCGCCTTCCTGCTCGACGAAGGTGGCAAACGATTCGTTGAACGCCGTGTCGTCCTGCACATAGAAGCGCTGATGGGCCAACTCATGGAAGATCAGCGAGGCCAGCCGTTCGTCCCCCCAGCCGACCATCGAAGACAACAGTGGGTCGTCGAACCAGCCCAGGGTCGAGTAAGCCTCGACACCGCCCACATACACATCCATGCCTGCCTGGCGCATCAACGCCGCCGCGCCACGCGCCGCACCTTGGCGGTAGTAACCACGGTAGGCCACGCAGCCCGCGATCGGGAAACAATGCGTCACCGGCTGCAACGACAACTCCGGCGTGGCAAACACGTTCCACACCACGTAGGGGCGGCCAAGGTCAGCGTAAACCCGGTAGCTGCGGTTGTCCGGCAGTTTCAGCTGCTGGCTGGCGAACACCCGGGCCTGTTCGGCATGCTGCAAGCGCGCCCGCAGTTGCGGGCTGCTGGCCGGGTCTGCCATTACCTGTTCCACCGGCTGGCGCGCGCGCAGCAGCTGCCATTGGCCCTGCGCCAACTGGCCGTAATAGCCAACACTGCTACAACCGTTCAGCAGAACAGCCGCCAGCAGGGGAACAAAGCGGGTGAAAACGCGGTCGAGTGGCCCAGGGCCTGAGCGCTGAAAAAGAAATAGTCGAAGCATCTGGGACTGTCTGACTCGCTCACGGCCAATTCGCTCCAAGACTATCTCGCCAGGGGGGAGTTTCGCCATGCGTCCATTGTTTGCCGCCAGCACACTCATGCTGTTGTCCGCTTGCTCGACCCTGCCGGACCCCGATCCGAACCAGGCATGGGTCGACCTCACCCCCCTGGACGAAACGTCCCTGCACGCCGTGCAGGTAGACGAACGCGATTGGGCCGACACGCGCTACTTCGAGGTGGCCCCCGGCAGCCACGAACTGACGGTGCGCTACCAGTTTCCGGTCACCCCGAGCAATATCGGCCCGGTAAACGAGCCGCTGTGGCGCGATTGCCAGCTCAACCTGACCTTCAAGGACTTCAGCGCCGGGCAGCGCTACCAGCTGCAGGCCGGCAGCATTGGCTTCCGGCCCTGGGTCAAACTCTACGATCATCGGCAAAAACTGGTTGGCCAAGGCTTGCCCGCAGGCTGTCAACGCACCTGAGCCGCGCAATCGGCGCTATGCTTGTTACGTGTATATCGCAAGTGGGAGTTTTGCCATGCGCCAGCCCATGATGCTGATCGCCCTCAGTGCACTGGGGGCTTGCGCCAGCCCCTTGCCGCCCGTCGACCCCAAGCAGGCCTGGGTCGAGCTTTCCACCATCACCCCCGGCAGAGTCATCATGGCTGATCGCCTTGACGGCAAGCGCCTGGAGGACGGCCGCTACTTCCAGGTGACGCCTGGCAAGCATGAACTGGTGGTGCGTTTCGATTATGAGATCTATGGCGGCGGCATGATGTCCCAGCCAAGGGACCGTACCTGCTACCTGACCGTGCGCTATGACAATTTCAAAGCGGGCGAGCGCTATCGCCTGGAGGCGCGGGCGCCGGTGATGGAGCCGCAGGTGCTGCTGTACGACGCCAGCCGCACGGTGGTGGTTAACGAGCCCAGTAACGTATTTTGTATTCCATGACAGTTGGGGGCGCTTTGCGCCCCCAACCCACCCAAACCCTAGCGATCATTCTTCTGGTAGATGATCTTCTTGGTACCACCCTCGCAGCTGCCTACGACCATGTTCTGGTCCTTGACCTCGCTGTTGGGCACGATCTCCAGGGTATAAGACGTCACGCCCTGTGCCTGGATCTTGGCCTCGATCTCGGTTTTCAATTCTTCGCACGGCTTCACTGCCGCCAGGGCGGACGTGGCGAGCAGCGAGGCCAGCACGGCGATTGCTACGCGGATCATGGAATGGCTCCTGAAAGGGCAGTCGTGCTGCCGTTGCTGTTTAGACTACAGCAAACCGCCCCCGTTGCGCCGCCTAGCCCACCAGTGAGGCATCCAGGCTGATGGTGGCGTTGAGCACCTTCGACACCGGGCACCCGGCCTTGGCCTTGTTGGCAATCTCGAGGAACTGCGCCTCGCTGGCCCCAGGCACCTTGGCCTTCAGAATCAGGTGCACGGCGGTGATGGCGAAACCATCGGGCTGCTTGTCCAGGGTCACCTCGGCAATGGTATCGATGCGCTCTGGGGTCAGGCCCGCCTCGCCGAGCATCATCGACAGCGCCATGGAGAAGCAGCCGGCATGGGCGGCGCCGATCAGTTCTTCCGGGTTGGTCCCAGGTGAGCCTTCGAAACGGGTGTTGAAACCGTAGGGGTTCTGCTTGAGCGCGCCACTTTCAGTGGAAAGCAGGCCCTTGCCATCCTTCAGGCCACCTTGCCAGATCGCCGATGCTGTCTTTTTCATGATGCCTCCTGGTCGCTGCATTTACATATCTTGGGGTGACATGCTTATGGGTTCAGAGGCCGGCCACCCACGGCAAGTTCAGATCAATCTGACCGCAAGCATTGAATCCACCGAATGTGCCCATACAGAGTTTAAAAGGCCTCTGGCCAACCACGTTCAAGGAGGCTCCGATGACGCAGCTGCGTGACCTGAAAATTTCAACCCTCGACCTGGTGCCCGTGCGCGCCGACGGCGGGCCGGCCCAGTCGCTGCATAACTCGCTGGACCTGGCCCAGCACGTGGAACGCTTCGGCTACAACCGCTTCTGGGTCGCCGAGCATCACAACATGGATGGCATCGCCAGTTCCGCGACTTCCGTGCTGATCGGCTACCTGGCGGGTGGCACCTCGAGCATCCGCGTTGGCTCCGGCGGCGTGATGCTGCCCAACCACGCACCGCTGGTGATCGCCGAGCAGTTCGGCACCTTGGCCAGCCTCTACCCCGGCCGTATCGACCTGGGCCTGGGCCGCGCGCCCGGCTCCGACCAGATGACCGCCCGCGCCCTGCGCCGCGAGCGCTCTGGCAGCGCTGACGACTTCCCCGACGATGTCGAGGAGCTGTCACGCTACCTTGGCCCACGCACCGATGATCAAAAAGTGATCGCCGTGCCTGGGCATGACACCGAGGTGCCGATGTGGCTGCTCGGCTCAAGCCTGTTCAGCGCCCAACTGGCCGGCATGCGCGGCATGCCCTACGCGTTCGCCTCGCATTTCGCGCCGCGCTTCATGCACGAAGCAATCCGCGTCTACCGCAACCACTTCAAGCCCTCCACCACGCTCGACAAACCCTATGTGATGCTCGGCATTCCGATGGTGGTGGCTGAAACCGACGAAAAGGCCGAATACCTGGCTACTTCGGTGTACCAGCGCATCCTTGCCCTGATTCGCGGGCAGAGCCTGATGCAGCGCCCGCCCGTTGAGAGCATGGAGGGGCTGTGGCTACCTCACGAACGCGACGCGGTGATGAGCTTCCTGGGCCTGGCGATGATTGGCAGCCCGCAGAAGGTACGGGCCAAGGTGGAGGTGCTGCTGGAGCAGACCGGGGCGGATGAACTGATCTTTACCTGTGACCTGTATGAGCATGCGGACCGGGTCAGGTCCTATGAGCTGCTGGCGCAGGCTTTGAAGGCCGAGTAACCCTCTTCGCGGGCAACCCCGCGAAGAGGCCGTCACTCAACCACGCCGGTAGACAATTTCCTTGGTGCCAGCTTCGCAGCTGCCAACTACCTTGCCCGCCGGCTCGCCTTTCTTGACGATCTCCAGCGTGTAGCCATTTACGCCCTTGGCATCCAGCTTGGCGGCAATCTCTGCCTTGAGCTCTTCACACGGCTTGCCCGCCGCCAGCGCACCACCCGCCAACGCCATAAGGCCTGCCGCCAGAATCAGTTTCTTCATCGTTCGCTTTCCTTGTACAGATGAAAATCAAAGAGGGCGCCGGCTAAGGCGCCCCCTCTGTATTACCCCATCTTGCCAGCGCCAGCTACCCCGGCACTGTTTCAGCTGTTGGCAATACGGAAGCCGACTTTGAGCGTGACCTGAAAATGCTCGACCTTGTTGTCACGCAGGTGGCCCCGGGTATCGATCACTTCGAACCACTCCAGGTGCTTGATGCTCTTGGCCGCTTCGGCCAGGGCATTGTTGATCGCGTCCTCGATGCTGGTGGGCGACGACCCTACCAGTTCGATCTTCTTGTACGTGTGATGATCGGACATGTGCACTCTCCTTGGATGACAGTCTGCTTGAGCCTAGCAGCGCAGGCCTGGTTTACCTGCGAGCCGTCGCCTTGGGCAAAAGTTCGATCGCACTTTCGCAGCCCTGCGCAGTCGCAATCCTTACAGCCCACCCCCGAAGGAGATTCAACATGCATCGCAACTCGCTGCGTAAAACATCCCTGGAAAGCATGGAAGCCGAGATCGAAAGCCTTCTGAAGTCGCTGGAAAACCTCAAGCACGATGCATCGGAGGAGTCCCAGAAGTCTGTTAAGGCCATCCGCAGCAATGCCGAAAGCGCTCTCAAACATTCGCGCAGCCTGCTGAGCGACGCCTACGAGGAAGTGAAGACCCGCACCCGCCAGACCGGCATCGCCACCCGTGACTATGCCCAGGAGCACCCCATCACCACGGCCGGGGTAGCCGTTGGGGCGCTGGGCCTGCTGGCGGCCTGGCTGCTGTACAAGCGCAACTAAGCGATTTGCAGCTGCAGTTCCTGGCGCAGCCATTGCGCCAGTTGCTCGGCGCGCCCATCTGCGGCGCGTCGGGGCACCCACAGCGCCAGCGCGGCGCGCGTGGGTGAAAACCCCCAAGGTGCCGCCAGCCTTCCAGCACGTAGATCGTCCGCCACCAGCTGTTGCGGCGCGATCGCCACACCCAGCCCGGCCACTGCGGCCTCCAGCAGGTAGTACAGGTGTTCGAATGCCTGGCCGAACGGCAACGCTCCCGCGTCGAGCCCGTGCTGCCCCGCCCATGCCGGCCACGCCTGCGGACGGGACGTGGTATGCAGCAACGCCTCGCCCAGCAAGGCGTCGGGCGCTGCCCCGCGCAAGCGCTCGAACCCGGCAAAGTGCGGGCTTAGCACAGGCCCGATGCGCTCTTCGGCCAGCACGTGTACCTGCATGTCCGCCGGCCACGGCGGTTCGGCAAACACCAGCAAGGCATCCAGCCCCGGGCGCCTGGGGTCCAGGTCACCTTCCCCGGCGGACAGGTGCAGGCGCAGCTCCGGCAAGTCGGCCTTGAGCCGCCCGAGCCGAGGGATAAACCAACGCGCCAGCAGGCTGCCGGAGCACCCGAGCACGAATGGCGCCTCGCGGTTATCCCGGCTCAGCTCGGCACACACCCCCCGCAACCTGTCGAACGCCTCGCCACTGGCATCGCGCAGGCGCACGCCGGCATCTGTGAGTTTGATGCCACGCCCGTCCTTGACGAACAGGGCAACGCCCAAGTGTTCTTCAAGTACCTTGATCTGCCGGCTGACAGCCCCGTGCGTCACGTGCAGCGCCTCGGCAGCCTGGCTGACACTGTTCAGCCGGGCAGTGGCCTCAAAGGCCCGAAGGGCATTGAGAGGGGGGAGGTCCTGGGCCATTGTCTTGTGAGTTTTCCTGACAGGTTTGCGCAATCTTATCGGTTTTCAGACGGGCGTTGCGTGGTTAGAGTAAAGCCCATCACTCATTCAGTACGCCTTGGAGCGCCCCATGACCCAGACTCAATACCGCCCTGGCCCAGACGCCAACGGCCTGTTCGGCTCGTTCGGCGGCCGCTACGTGGCAGAAACCCTGATGCCGCTGGTGCTGGACCTGGCCCGCGAATACGAAGCGGCCAAGGCCGACCCCGCGTTTCTCGAAGAGCTGGCCTACTTCCAGCGTGACTATATCGGCCGCCCGAACCCGCTGTACTTCGCCGAGCGCCTGACCGAGCACTGCGGCGGCGCAAAAATCTTCTTCAAGCGTGAAGAACTCAACCACACCGGCGCCCACAAGGTGAACAACTGCATCGGCCAGGTGCTGCTGGCCAAGCGCATGGGCAAAAAACGCCTGATCGCCGAAACCGGCGCCGGCATGCACGGCGTGGCCACCGCCACCGTTGCCGCCCGCTTCGGCCTGCCTTGCGTGATCTACATGGGTGCCACCGACATCGAGCGCCAGCAGGCCAACGTGTTCCGCATGCGCTTGCTGGGCGCCGAAATCGTCCCGGTCACCGCTGGCACCGGCACCCTGAAAGACGCCATGAACGAGGCCCTGCGCGACTGGGTCACCAACGTCGAAGACACCTTCTACCTGATCGGCACCGTGGCCGGCCCGCACCCGTACCCGGCCATGGTCCGCGACTTCCAGTCGATCATCGGCAAGGAAACCCGCGTCCAGCTGCAAGAGAAGGAAGGGCGCCTGCCCGACAGCCTGGTCGCCTGCGTCGGCGGCGGCTCCAACGCCATGGGCCTGTTCCACGCATTCCTTGAAGAGCCAAGCGTGCAGATCATCGGCGTCGAAGCCGGCGGCCACGGCGTGCATACCGACAAGCACGCTGCCAGCCTGAACGGTGGCGTACCGGGTGTCCTGCACGGCAACCGCACCTACCTGCTGCAAGACGCTGACGGCCAGATCACCGACGCCCACTCGATTTCCGCCGGCCTGGACTACCCAGGTATCGGCCCAGAGCACGCCTACCTGCACGAAGTGAAGCGCGTCGAGTACGTCAGCATCACCGACGACGAAGCCTTGGATGCGTTCCACGCCACCTGCCGCCTGGAAGGCATCATCCCGGCCCTGGAAAGCGCCCACGCACTGGCCGAGGCGATCAAGCGCGCGCCAAACCTGCCCAAGGACCACCTGATGGTCGTGTGCCTGTCCGGGCGCGGCGACAAAGACATGCAAACCGTGATGAACCACATGGCCGCCCAGGAGAAACAGGCATGAGCCGTCTTGAACAACGCTTCGCCGAACTTGCGGCCGAAGGCCGTGCGGCACTGGTCACCTTCGTAACTGCGGGTGACCCCGGCTACGACGCCTCGCTGCAGATTCTCAAGGGCCTGCCAGCGGCTGGCGCCGACGTGATCGAACTGGGCATGCCGTTCACCGACCCGATGGCCGATGGCGTCGCCATCCAGCTGGCCACCCTGCGTGCGCTGGAAGCCGGCCAGACCTTGGCCAAGACCCTGCAGATGGTTCGCGAATTCCGCGTGGGCAACCAGGCTACGCCGATCGTACTGATGGGTTACTACAACCCGATCCACCGCTTTGGCGTGGAAAAGTTCGTGGCCGAGGCCAAGGATGCGGGCGTCGATGGCCTGATCATCGTCGACCTGCCGCCTGAGCACGACGCCGAGCTGGCGACCCCGGCCCAGGCTTCGGGCATCGACTTCATCCGCCTGACCACTCCGACCACCGACGATGCGCGCCTGCCGCGTGTGCTGGAGCGCAGCTCCGGGTTTGTCTATTACGTGTCGGTGGCTGGTGTGACCGGTGCAGGGTCTGCGACTACCGAGCACGTGAGCGAGGCGATTGCCCGCCTGCGTCGGCATACGGCCCTGCCGATCAGCGTAGGGTTTGGCATTCGCACGCCAGAGCAGGCGGCGGCGATTGCGCGCCTGGCCGATGGTGTGGTGGTGGGCTCGGCACTGGTCGACAAGATCGCCCAGGCCAAAGATGCGGATCAGGCTGTTAACGATGTATTGAGCTTGTGCTCGGCGCTGGCTGAAGGTGTGCGTGGCGCGCGACGCTGATTGGCGTTGCATGCTTCGCGGGGCAAGCCCGCTCCCACAGGTTCACTGCAATCTGTCAGAAAGCACTCGACCTGTGGGAGCGGGCTCGCCCCGCGAATGGGCCGCATAGCGGCCCCAATCTAGCCGCCAAAAATCGACAGCTTCAAAGGCCGCACAGCCCCCATCCAGATCGCATGATCGCGGTGATCGGCCAGCTCATCCCCGGTCAGCGGGTGCAGAAACACCACCAACCCCTTGCGATACAACGCCAGCCACGGCAACACCACCCCCACCACCTCCGGCCCGAACGCCAACTGGCAGCTCCAGTCCGGGTGCGGCCCCACCGGTTGCTGGTGCATGCGCCCCATGGTCACGGGGAACAGCCGCGCCGCCTCTTCGCACAATGCCCGCGCCTGCTCGATGGTCGATGCGTCGTAGTACACGTGGGCGTGATAGCCCTTGATCCTCTGCACGATAACTCCTGATTGCGGTCCAACCATCACCACCGCAAAGGAGGTGATGCAGTGAAAAATGCCGAAACCCCTGTGTTCAAGCTGGTGCTGTTCGGGGCCGAGTCTAGCCTTGGCAGTGCGCTGATTGCCGAGCTGCTGGCGCGCCAGCACGAGGTTACCGCCGTGGTCGATGACCTCAACCGCCATGCGCCACGCCCTGGCCTGCATTTCAAGATAGGCGGGCTGGGCGCTACCGACCAGGCAGAGCAGGGCGCTGCGGGGGGCTCGGCGGTGGTTGCGCTGGTGTCAGCGCTGGCACCCGCTGACCTGCCCGCGCAATGGCGGATGAGCGAGGCGCTGATCGCTGGGCTTGCGCGTACGACTATACGCCGGCTGTTGCTGGTGGGCGATTTCGATGTGCTGGACAGGCCAGCCCATTACACCGATGAACAGCGCGAGGGCGTGGACCATGTGGTCGATGCGCTACAGCGCAGTGCGCTGCACTGGACGCTGATCAATGCGCCGCAGCAGTTGGCGGATTTGGAGAACGTTGCGGCAGGGATGGTGGATATGCTCGACCTGGGTTTGCATCGGGGCGAGCATTTGAACTTCGTATCCTGAGGCCTCTTCGCGGGTCAAGCCCGCTCCCACGGAGATTGGTGTGCAGTACCTGTGGGAGCGGGCTTGCCCCGCGAAGAGCCCCTCAAGCATTGCGCTCATCTTCCAGCCAACCCACAAACCGCTCGATCAACGCCCCGCGCCGCTTGCGTGGCGGCAACACCACGTAATACCCCCGCGCCGAACGCAAACTGCCCTCCAGTGGCCGACACAGCAGGCCCTGCTCCACCAGCCCATCGACCAGGTGCCCCCAGCCAATCGCCACCCCTTGGCCGGCAATCGCCGCCTGGATCAACAGGGTGTAGTTATCGAAACGCAGCTGCCCCGGCGGTGGCGGGCTGTCCACGCCAAACCCTCGAAACACCCCCGCCCAGTCGAACCAGCGGCTGGCTTGTTCGCCGCGCAGGTGAAGCAAGGGCAAACGCTGCAAAGCCACGGCTGACAAGGGTTTGCCATGAGTCAGACGGGGGCTGCAGACCGGAAATACCTCTTCATCGAACAACCACCGGCTCTCGCCCTGATGAAAACGCCCATCGCCAAACAGCACGGCCACATCAATGTCCGGCCGCAACATCGCCTGGCTGCGCTCACCCGTCACCAGGCTGACATCCACCTGTGGATAAGCCTCGTGAAAACGTTGCAGTCTGGGCATCAGCCAGAACGCAGCGAAGGCAAAGTCGGTGGCCACTTGCAGCACCTCACGCTGGCCCCGGCCACTGGCCAGGGCAAGGCCGTCGTCCATGGCCTGCAGCCCTTGGTGCACCTGCTCGAACAGCACCTGGCCGGCATCGGTCAGCGCGATACCCCGGTAGATCCGGTCGAACAGCCGGGTACCCAACTGAGCCTCCAGGCGCTTCACCTGCTGGCTCACCGCCGGCTGCGTGGTGCCCAGCTCCAGCGCGGCGGCGGTAAAACCACGCAAGCGTGCCGCAGCCTCGAACACGCGCAGGGTATCGAGCGACAGCTCGGCAAGGCGCTCAAACATAAGCTCAGCTAATCCCAGTCATTGCCCGCCATGGGCTTTACCCATGTTATCGACAGTCGCATCTTGATAGGCAAGCGGTTCGCATAACCTTCAACGATGGAAGCCCACCATGACGCGCCCGAATATCCTGTTCATCATGGCCGACCAGATGGCCGCGCCCCTGCTGCCGATCTACGCCCCTTCGCCCGTCCAGATGCCACACCTCGCCCGCCTCGCCGCGCAGGCGGTGGTGTTCGACGCGGCCTACTGCAACAGCCCGCTGTGCGCACCCTCGCGCTTCACCCTGGTCAGCGGCCAGTTGCCCAGCCGCATCGGCGCCTACGACAACGCCGCCGACTTCCCTGCCGATGTGCCGACCTACGCCCACTACTTGCGCCGTCTGGGCTACCGCACCGCGTTGTCCGGCAAGATGCACTTCTGCGGCCCGGACCAGTTGCATGGCTATGAAGAACGGTTGACCAGCGATATCTACCCGGCCGACTACGGCTGGGCGGTGAACTGGGATGCACCCGACGAGCGCCCGAGCTGGTACCACAACATGTCTTCAGTACTGCAGGCCGGCCCCTGCGTGCGTACCAACCAACTGGATTTCGACGAAGAGGTGGTGTTCAAGGCCCGCCAGTACCTCTACGACCATGTGCGCGAAAACGATGGCCGGCCGTTCTGCCTGACCGTGTCCATGACCCACCCCCACGACCCCTACACCATCCCCAAGCGCTATTGGGACCGCTACGAGGGTGTGGATATCCCCATGCCCCGCGCCGAGTTCGCCCAGCACGAGCAGGACCCACATTCGCAACGCCTGCTCAAGGTCTACGACCTGTGGGACAAGCCGCTGCCTGTGGACAAGATCCGCGATGCCCGGCGTGCCTACTTCGGCGCCTGCAGCTACATCGACGACAACATTGGTCAATTGCTGCAAACCCTTGAGGAATGCGGCCTGGCAGAGGATACGTTGATCGTGTTCTCCGGCGACCACGGCGACATGCTTGGCGAACGCGGCCTCTGGTACAAGATGCACTGGTTCGAAATGTCGGCGCGGGTGCCACTGCTGATTCACGCGCCCAAGCGCTTTGCAGCGGCACGGGTAAGCGCCTCGGTCTCGACCTGCGACCTGCTGCCCACCCTGGTCGAACTGGCCGGCGGCACTGTGGACAACTCGCTGCACCTGGACGGACGCTCGCTGCTTGGCCACCTGCAAGGGCAGGGCGGCCACGACGAAGTGATCGGTGAATACATGGCCGAGGGCACGGTCGGCCCGCTGATGATGATCCGCCGCGGCCCGTACAAGTTCGTGTACAGCGAAGACGACCCATGGCTACTCTATGACCTGAGCCGCGACCCGTACGAGCGGGAGAACCTCACCGGCAGCCCGGACCATCAGGTGCTGCTGCAGGCATTTGTCGATGAAGCCCGGCAACGCTGGGATATCCCCACCCTGCGCCAGCAGGTGCTGGCCAGCCAGCGCCGCCGCCGCCTGGTGGCCGAGGCCCTGGCCATCGGCAAGCTGAAGAGCTGGGACCACCAACCGCTGGTGGACGCCAGCCAACAGTACATGCGCAACCACATCGATCTCGACGACCTTGAGCGCAAGGCCCGTTATCCACAGCCCGCACCTATGGATTGAGAAGAGAGTCCGCCATGCAAAAGTTCTCTACCGCCGTGCTCGCCCTGGCCTTGAGCCTGGGCGCTGCCTCGACGCACGCCGAAGACGCGCAATGCAGCACCGTGAAGCTGGCCGACCCCGGCTGGAGCGACATCGCCACCACCAACGCCATCACCCGCCTGCTGCTGGAAAGCCTCGGCTACCAGGTGAAGATCGACAGCCTGGCCGTGCCGATCATCTACGGAGGCCTCAAGGATGGGCGAGTCGATGCCTTCCTTGGCAACTGGATGCCGGCGCACCAGGGGTTTCATGACAAGTTCATCGCCACCGGTGATGTGCAGCAGCTGGCCCGCAACCTCGAAGGCACCGAGTTCACCCTCGCGGTGCCCGACTATGTGTGGAATGCCGGGGTGAAGGATTTCGCCGACCTGCAAACGCATGCCGAACAGTTCGACAAGAAGCTCTACGGAATCGGCTCGGGAGCCCCGGCCAACCTGTCGCTCAAGGAGATCATCGACAAGAATGCGTTCAACCTCGGCCAGTGGAAGCTGGTGGAGTCGAGTGAACAGGCGATGCTCGCGCAGGTGGACCGCGCCGTGAAGAAACAGCAGTTCATCACCTTCCTCGGCTGGACACCGCACCCGATGAACGTGAAGCTGAAGATGCACTACCTCACGGGCGGCGAGCAGTGGTTTGGCAGCAAGGGCGAGGTCTATACCCTGACCCGCAAAGGTTATGCACAGGCGTGCCCGAATACCGCAAAGCTGCTGGGTAACCTGAGATTTACCCTGGACATGGAAAACAGCATCATGGCCGAGGCTGTGGATAAGAAAATCAGCTTCGACGAGGCGGCCAAGGCGTGGGTCAAGGCGCATCCCGATGTACTGGACGGGTGGCTGGCCGGGGTAACCAGCAAGGCCGGTGGCGATGCGAACGAGGCCGTCAAAGCCAAATTGTAATCAGACAACCACACTCACCCGCTCCGACAGGGCGGGTACAACCCGGGGATTTGAATAAGTCATGCACCGTCTTCACCGCCTGCTGCCCTTCCTCACCTGGCTGCCCCGCCAATCGGGCCGCAGCCTGCGTCAGGACCTGCTGGTGGGCCTGAGCGGTGCCATCCTTGCCTTGCCACAATCCATCGCCTACGCCCTGATTGCCGGCCTGCCTGCCGAATACGGCCTGTTCGCCGCCATCGTCCCGGTGCTCATCGCCTGCCTGTGGGGCTCTTCCTGGCACCTGATCTGCGGCCCGACTGCGGCCATCTCCATTGTCTTGTATGCCAGTGTCAGCCCCTTGGCGGTGCCCGGCAGTGCCGACTACGTCACGCTGGTCCTGCTGCTGACCTTCATTGCTGGCATCTTCCAGCTTTTGCTCGGCCTGCTACGGTTCGGCGCGCTGGTCAATTTCGTCTCCCACTCGGTGGTGCTCGGCTTCACCTTGGGCGCCGCCATCGTCATCGCCCTCGGCCAGTTGCCCAATCTTCTGGGCATGGACCTGCCGAGCCAGGCCACGGCCTTGAAAACAGTCCAGGACCTGGCCAGCCACGCCGGTGAGGTTGACCTGCCATCGCTGATGCTGGGCCTGGCCACGGTGCTCATCGGCGTGGGCTTCAAGCTGTGGCGGCCGCGCTGGCCGAGCCTGTTGATCAGTCTGATCCTGGTCAGCCTGCTGGCCTGGTTGCTGCCTGGCGTCTTTGGCCATGTACCGAGGGTGCCGGCCTTCACCGGCCAGTTACCGCCCTTGAGCCCGCTGCCGTTGCTGGACCTTGAGCTGATGCTGCGGCTGCTGCCGACCGCAGTGGCCGTGGGTATGCTCGGCCTGGTCACCAGCCTGTCGATCGCCAGGTCGCTGTCTTCGCGCTCCGAACAGCTGATCGACGCCGACCAGGAGATCCGCGCCCAAGGCCTGTCGAACATCATCGGTGCGTGGTTCTCCGGCTACCTTTCGTCAGGCTCTTTCACCCGCTCGGGCCTGAGCTACGACGCAGGCGCCAGGTCGCCTATGGCGGGGGTGTTCTCGGCGCTGTGGGTCGCGGTGTTTGCCGTCGCAGGCGCGGGGCTGATCGCCCATCTGCCGATCCCGGCCATGGCGGGCAGCATTCTGCTGATCTGTTGGGGGTTGGTGGATCACCGGGGTATTCGCGCGCTGTTCCGGGTCAGCCGTTCGGAATTCCTGGTCATGGCCCTGACCGCCGCCGCCACCTTGCTGCTGGAACTGCAGACGGCGATCTACGCCGGGGTGCTGGCTTCGCTGTTCTTCTACCTCAAGCGCACTTCACGGCCACGGGTGCAGCAGAGCCGGGAAGGGCAGGCCGATGTGCTGCGGGTGGGCGGGTCGATCTTCTTCGGCGCGGCGCATTACCTGCAGGTGCGCCTGCAACGCTGCCAGGGGCCGCATGTGGTGATCGATGCACGGCAGGTGAACTTCATCGATTACTCGGGTGTGGATATGTTGCACAGGGAGGCCCGGCGATTGCGGCGCGCGGGGGGCAGTCTGACCTTGCAGCGGGCGCGGCCGCAGGTGGTCGAGGAATTGCAGAAGCTGGAAGGGGTGAAGTTGTGTCCGATCAGGTTTGAAGAGTGAGGTTGGGTTGAGATCTTGGGGCTGCTTTGCAGCCCATCGCAGGCAAGCCAGCTCCTACAGGAATATCACAAGGCCCGAGGTCGGCGCTGTACTTGTAGGCGCTGGCTTGCCTGCGATGGGCCGCGAAGCGGCCCCGACGGCGTCAACCCCGAGCAAGCTGCCGGCGCAGTTCAGCCAACACCGGCGCCGTATCCGGCCTCACCCCACGCCAGATAAAGAACGCTTCCGCCGCCTGTTCAGCCAGCATCCCCAGCCCGTCCAGCACCTTGGCCGCACCCAGGTCGGTGGCCCATTGGCAAAACGGCGTAGGCTCCTTGCCATACATCATGTCGTAGCAAACCGTACGCCCCGCCTCGACCAGGCTCGCGGCAATCGGCGGCATCTCGCCCGCCAGGCTCGCCGAGGTGGCATTGATGATCACGTCCACCGGTTCCTGCAGCCAGGCAAACCCGCTGGCCACCACCGGCCCGAGTTCATCGAACTCGTGGGCCAGCAGCTCGGCCTTTTCCACCGTGCGGTTGGCAATCACCAGCGACTGGGGGCCGTGCGCCAGGATCGGCTCCAGCACGCCACGCACCGCGCCACCTGCGCCAAGGATGAGAATCCGCTTGCCCGCCAGCTGCACCCCCGCATTCACCGTCAGGTCGCGTACCAGGCCGGCACCGTCGGTGTTGTCACCCTGCAGCGTGCCGTCAGCCAGCTTGCTCAGGGTATTCACCGCCCCCGCCCGCTGGGCACGTGGGGTCAGGCTGTCGCACAGGCGGTAGGCTTCTTCCTTGAACGGCACGGTGACGTTGCCGCCTCTGCCTTGTTTGAAGAAGCCGTAGGCACAATCGCTGAACTCGTCCAGCGGCGCCAACAGCGTGGCGTACTCCAGGTCCTGGCCGGTCTGTTCGGCGAACAGGCGGTGGATCAGCGGCGACTTGCTGTGGCCGATGGGGTTACCGAAAACGACGTACTGGTCCATGGTGGGTTCCTCGGTTATCCACAGGCTTACTGGGCGAGCCAGTCGCGATCTTGCAGGAAGTACTCGGTCAGGCGCGCTTCTTCGCTACCGGGCGCGGCCTTCCAGTCGTAGCCCCAGCGTACCTGCGGTGGCAGCGACATGAGGATCGACTCGGTACGCCCACCCGATTGCAGGCCGAACAAGGTGCCCCGGTCATAGACCAGGTTGAACTCCACGTAGCGGCCGCGACGGTACTCCTGGAACTCACGCTGCTCGGCGGTGTAGGGCGTGTCCTTGCGGCGCTGGACGATCGGCAGGTAGGCCTCGACATAGGCGTCGCCGATGGCGCGGATGAACGCGAAGCAGGTGTCGAAGCCCCACTCGTTCAGGTCATCGAAGAACAGCCCGCCGATGCCACGCGGTTCGCCACGGTGCTTGAGGTGGAAGTAGCGGTCGCACCAGGCTTTGTAGCGCGAGTACACGTCGGCGCCAAACGGCGCACAGGCCTGCTCGGCCACGCGGTGCCAGTGGATGCAGTCTTCTTCATTGCCATAGTACGGGGTCAGGTCGAAGCCGCCGCCGAACCACCACACGGCCTCTTCACCCTCTTTTTCGGCGATGAAGAACCGCACATTGGCGTGAGAGGTGGGCACGTGCGGGTTGTGCGGGTGGATCACCAGCGACACGCCCAGGGCCTCGAAGCCACGGCCAGCCAGTTCCGGGCGGTGGGCACTGGCCGAAGGCGGCAGGCCGCTGCCGAACACGTGAGAGAAGTTGACCCCGCCTTTCTCGATCAACTTGCCGTCACCGATCACCCGCGTACGGCCCCCGCCACCGGCTTCGCGCGTCCAGGCGTCCTCGACGAAGCGGGCGCCGCCGTCCTCGGTTTCGAGGGCGGAGCAGATGCGGTCTTGCAGGTCGAGCAGGTAGGCTTTCACGGCCTCGGTGCGGCTGGTCATCGGGTCACCTGGAGCGGGCAGAGAAGAATTCGCCGCGTAGCATACCACCGGCGGCCGACGCGCCGCAGTTGACGGCGATCAAGCAAAGGCGTCCGATAGAGGGCTGTTACCAATCCCGACAACAGGAGTGCGAGATGGCCAAGCGTATCCAGTTCAGCCAGCATGGCGGCCCGGAAGTTCTGCAGCTTGTAGAGTTCGAACCCGCCCCGCCCGGGCCACAACAGGTCCGCGTGCGTAACCATGCGATCGGCTTGAACTTCATCGATACCTATTTCCGCAACGGGCTGTACGCGCCGCCTGCACTGCCCTCAGGCCTGGGCACCGAGGGTGCAGGCGTGGTCGAGGCGGTGGGCGAGGGCGTTACCCGCCTGAAAGTGGGTGACCGCGTAGCCTATGGCGGCGGGCCGCTGGGTGCCTACAGCGAGGTGCATACGCTGCCGGAGGCCAACCTGGTCAAGCTGCCGGACAACATCAGTTTCGAGCAGGCGGCGGCGGTGATGCTCAAGGGGCTGACCGTGCAATACCTGCTCAAGCAGACCTATGCCGTGCAGCCGGGCGACGTGATCCTGTTCCATGCCGCTGCGGGTGGCGTGGGTTCCCTGGCCTGCCAGTGGGCTAACGCGCTCGGGGCCAAGCTGATCGGTACCGTCAGCTCTGCCGAAAAAGCGGCGCGGGCCAAGGCGTTGGGGGCGTGGGCAACCATCGACTACAGCCGTGAAGACGTGGCCAAGCGGGTGCTGGAGCTGACCGATGGCAAGAAATGCCCGGTGGTGTATGACGGTGTAGGTGCCGACACCTGGCTGACCTCGCTCGATTGCCTGCAACCGCGCGGGTTGATGGTGAGCTTTGGCAATGCCTCCGGCGCGGTGAGCGGGGTGAACCTGGGGATCCTGGCGCAGAAGGGTTCGCTGTATGTCACCCGGCCGACCTTGGCCAGTTATGCCAACAATGCCGAGAACACCCAGGCCATGGCCGATGACCTGTTTGCGGTGATCGCGAGTGGCAAGGTGGTTGTGGATATACAGCAACGGTATCCGTTGGGTGAGGCGGCCAAGGCGCAGGCGGAGTTGTCGGCGCGGCGGACTGTGGGGTCGACTGTTTTGTTGCCATGATTGACAGAAGGCCGCGTTGAGGCGACCAAGTGCCTG
>NZ_JANIAG010000075.1:0-25730 GCF_028682155.1 Pseudomonas sp. 39004 | reverse complement strand
GTGTGCTCTTCCGATCTCCACAAATCGCAAAGCTTGTGGACGACCCCTAATCCAGGGGTAAAGAGCAAACGGATTGCTTTGGCCGCTGATGTCACGTTGATCTGTCGATCCAACCAGTTCAGGCGCTGCTTTTTAGTGCAGTTTTTGTTGTTCTCTGCCTGGTCGTGGGGCAAGCCCCAAACACGCATCCTCTCCAAAAGAATCAGTTAGCTGCGCCTCCGCCGTCTTGTTTTTATTGTGCGTGAGCCGTTTCGTCTTGTTCTTATTCTGAGTTGCAGTGCTTGTTATTGTTTTTGTACTAAGCATATAGCAGGTGCCGTGCCAACTTTACGAAACCCAATGAAATCAAGGGTTTGGAGGTTTTCGCAGGATTCGGGCGGGCTGAAAATGGCGGGGTTTCGTTACCGTACACCTCGGCAACTGTTACGTCTGAAAGGTTGGGTAACAGATTTTTGCGGTAACTGATGTGTTACCTGGGGTGTGCATGCTGGCCGACCAGGCCAGTAAAGAAGCGTCAGGGCAGGAGGGACCCCCTGCCCACGCGATCAGTTACTCGCTGATGGCATTGCTCTTGCGCCGCGGGATGCCCAGGCGCTGACGGCGTTCCCACAGGCATTTGCGGCTGACGCCAAGCTTGCGGGCAAGCTCTGTCTCGGTCATGTGGTCCTGGTGCTCCAGGACGAAGTGCTGGAAGTAGTCTTCCAGTGACAGGTCCTCGGTCGGCTCATGGCTGGCATTGCCAGCGCTGGCGCCGCCCAGGGCGTTGTCGAGAAGGTCGTCGTCTTCCAGGTCGCTCAGCTCGATGTCGATGCCCAGCAGGTCGGCGGAAATTTCTGCGCTCTCGCTGAGAATCACCGCGCGCTCGACGGCGTTTTCCAGTTCACGCACGTTACCCGGCCAGCTGTAATGACGAATGGCCTGTTCGGCGTCGGCAGAGAAGTGCAGGTCATCACGGCCGATGCGTGCGCTCTGGCGGGCCAGGAAGGCGCTGGCAATCTCGTTGACGTCGCTGCCGCGCTCACGCAGGGCGGGCAGTTTCAGGGCGATCACGTGCAGGCGGTAATAAAGGTCTTCACGGAACTGGCCGGCCTTGGCCAGGTTTTTCAGGTCGCGGTGGGTCGCGGCAATCAGGCGTACATCGACCTTTTGCGACTGCACCGAGCCTACCCGGCGGATTTCGCCTTCCTGCAGCACGCGCAGCAGGCGAGCCTGTGCTTCCAGCGGCAATTCGCCGATCTCATCGAGGAACAAGGTGCCGCCGTCCGCCGCTTCCACCAGCCCGGCGCGCCCTGCGCTGGCGCCGGTGAAGGCGCCTTTTTCGTGGCCGAACAACTCGGACTCGATCAGGGTCTCGGGGATGGCCGCGCAGTTCACCGAGATCATCGGTGCCTTGGCCCGCCGCGACAGGTTGTGCAGGGCGCGGGCGACCAGCTCCTTGCCGGTACCCGATTCGCCCTGGATCAGGACATTGGAATCGGTCGGCGCCACCTTGCGGATCTTGCTGTACATGTCCTGCATCGGCGGGCACGAGCCGATGATGCCAATTTCGCCGTTGGCCGAGGCATTGCTGCCCTTGTCGGCAGCGGCGGCCTTGCCGTTGCTGCGCGGCTCGGCAGCCGGTGCGGCAGCGGGCGCGCTTGGCCGGTCACGGAGGATGCGCGCCACAGCTTGTAGCATCTCGTCGTGGTCGAAGGGCTTGGCGATGTAGTCCACCGCGCCCATTTTCATCGAATCCACCGCCGAGCGCAGGCTGGCGTAACTGGTCATGATCAGCACCGGGGTGCCCTGGCCGAGCTTGATCAGCTCGGTGCCAGGTGCGCCCGGCAGGCGCAGGTCGCTGACGATCAGGTCGAAGGTGGCAATGCTGAAGCGTTCCTGGGCTTCCTGCACCGAGCCGGCTTCGCTGACTTGGTACTGGTTCCGCTCGAGCAGGCGACGCAAGGCCGAGCGGATGATGGTTTCGTCTTCGACGATCAGAATATGCGGCATTGATTCAATTCTCTCGACGGTCTCGAATTTCAGGGGACGTCGCTACGACATGCCGGGGCAGGGTCACGCGGATCCGGGTGCCACGTTGCCGTTCGATATCGGCAGGGCTGTCGATGGTGATTTGCCCATAATGCTCTTCCACGATGGAATAGACCAGAGCGAGCCCCAGTCCGGTTCCTTCGCCCGGGTCCTTGGTGGTGAAGAAGGGTTCGAACAGGCGGTCCATGATGTTCTTCGGGATGCCACTGCCCTCGTCTTCGACGATCAGGTCGACGGTGTGTTCGCTGATTTCGCTGCGCACGCGCACGGCACTGCCGGGCGGCGACGCGTCGCGGGCATTGGAGAGCAGGTTGATCAGCACCTGGGCCAGGCGCTGGGGGTCCCCTTCGGCCCAGTGTTCCGGGTCGCATAGGTTGAAGAACTGGACTTCGAAGTTGCGCCGGTTCAACGCCAGCAGGCCAATGGCATCCTGCGCCACTTCGGCCAGGCACACCGGCTCTTCGCTGTTCTGGTGGCTGCCACCGGCATGGGCGAAGCTCATCAACGACTGGACAATGCGCGAGACCCGTTTGGTCTGCTCAAGAATCTGGCTCGACAGCTCGGTGATCTCGCCATCGCCCTCGCGTTCCTCGCGCAGGTTCTGCGCCAGGCAAGCGATGCCGGTGATCGGGTTGCCGATTTCGTGGGCCACGCCCGCCGCCAAGCGGCCGATGCTGGCCAGGCGCTCGGAGTGCACCAGCTTGTCTTCCAGGGCCTGGGTTTCGGTCAGGTCTTCGACCAGCAGTACCAGGCCGCTGTTACCCGGTGCCAGTGGCTCGTCGATGGCGGCCTTGTGCAGGTTCAGCCAACGGGGCTGGCCGTCGAGGGCCAGGCGTTGCTTGTGCAAGTGTTCGTCGGGCAGGTCGATGAAGCCTTGCAGCAGGCCGCGCCACGGCTCGCCGATGGTCACCAGGCGCGACCCGACCACGTGCTTGGCAGCGATGCCGGTGAGCTCCTCCATGGCCTTGTTCCACATCAGGATCTCTTGGTCCTTGGCCAGGGAGCAGACGCCCATGGGCAGTTCCTGCAGGGTCTGGCGGTGGTAGCGGCGCAAGGCGTCGAGCTCGGCGGCAAGGCCGGTCAGGCGCGAGTGGTAGTCTTCCAGGCGGCTTTCGATGAAGTGGATGTCTTCGGTGACGTAGTTTTCGTTGCCGGACTTGTAGGGCAGGAACGTCTCGACCATGTCCTGGGCCACGCTCGGGCCCATCAGGCCCGAGAGGTTTGCCTCGATGCGGTCGCGCAGGCGGCGCAACGCGTAGGGGCGGCGCTCGTCGAATGGCAGGTAGAGGTCGCGCAGTGCTTGTTCAACTTCCTTCTGCGCGGCCTTGGCGCCCAATGGCTTGGCCAGTTGGGTGGCAAATTCCTGCGGCGAGGCGGCATGCAGCTCACGGCGCTGCGGGCGCCGCACGTTGTCCACCGCGCACGCTTCGGCGGCGCTGACCTCTTCGCTGCTGGCGTTGGTGAACAGCGAGATCAGGGTAAACAGCAAGACGTTGGCCGCCAGCGAGGCGATGGCCGCCATGTGCCAGCTGGTGTCGTCGAGCACATAGATCATGTCCAGCAACGGGATGTAGAAGCCCTGCAGGTTGCCCAGCAGCGGCAGCAGCATGGTCACCATCCACACCAGGGTGCCGGCCAGCAGGCCGGCGATGAAGCCGCGGCGGTTGGCGGTCGGCCAATACAGTACCGACAGCACGCCCGGCAGGAACTGCAAGGTGGCGACAAACGCGACGATGCCCAGGTTGGCCAGGCTCTGGTGGTTGTTCTGGGTCAGGTAGAACATGAAGCCGGCGGTGATGATGGCGACGATCAGCGCGCGGCGGGTCCATTTCAGCCAGCGGTAGATGTTGCCTTCGGCCGGCGGCTGGTACAGCGGCAGCACCAGGTGGTTGAGGGCCATGCCCGACAGCGCGAGGGTGGTGACGATGATCAACCCGCTGGCCGCTGACAGGCCGCCTATATACGCCAGCAGCGCCAGCGCCTCGTTGTTGGCAGCAATGCCAAGGCCCAGCGTGAAGTACTCGGGGTTGGTGCTGGCGCCCAGGCGCAGGCCGGCCCACAGCACCAGCGGCACGGCCAGGCTCATCAGCAGCAGGAACAACGGCAGGCCCCAGCTGGCACTGACCAGCGAGCGCGGGTTGAGGTTTTCGGTAAAGGCCATGTGGTACATGTGCGGCATGACGATGGCCGAGGCGAAGAACACCAGCAGCAGGGTGCGCCATGGCCCTTCCTGCAGCGGTGTGTGCAGCGCGGCCAGGGCGGTCTGGTTCTGCAGCAGCCACACTTCAAGCTCGTGCGGGCCGCCGAACACACCGTACAAGGCATACAGCCCGATACCGCCCAGGGCCAGCAGTTTGATCACCGACTCGAAGGCAATGGCGAACACCAGCCCTTCGTGCTTCTCGCGCGTGGCGATGTGCCGCGAGCCGAAGAAGATGGTGAACAGGGTGATCAGTGCACAAAAGGCGAAGGCTACCCTGGCCTTGACCGGCTCGCCGGTGAGGATGCTGATTGAATCGGCCACCGCCTGGATCTGCAGGGCCAGCAACGGCAATACGCCGATCAGCATGATGACGGTGGTCAGCGCGCCGGCCCAGGTGCTGCGAAAGCGAAACGCCAGCAGGTCGGCCAGGGACGATAGCTGATAGGTGCGGGTGATCTTGAGGATGGGGTAGAGCAGCACCGGCGCCAGCAGGAAGGCCCCGGAAACCCCCAGGTAGCAGGCCAGGAAGCCATAACCGTACTGGTAGGCCAGGCCCACCGAGCCATAGAAGGCCCAGGCACTGGCATACACGCCCAGCGACAGGGTGTAGGTCAGCGGGTGGCGAATGATCGAACGGGGAATCAGCCCGCGCTCGCTGATCCAGGCCACGCCGAACAGTACCATCAGGTACGCGGCGCTGATCAGGATCATCTGGGTCAGGCTAAAGCTCATCGGCATCTCGTTGGCTCTGCAGGATGAAGGTGACGACGATCAGGATCAGCCAGAGCAGGTAGGGGCGGTACCAGGCACCGGTTGGTTCGATCCACCAGTCCATGATGGCCGGGGAGAACAGGTAGATCCCCACGACCAGAAGCAGGACCAAACGATAGATGTACATGCTGGCCTCGATGGTTGGGCGCTGCGGGCTTGGACTTATTATTGGCGCAAATGGCGGGGGGGATGCTAGCGGGAATCCATTGCGTTAGCCAAGGTTTTGAAAGTATTGGGCTTTTGTTTTTGGTGAGATGCGCGGTGTTTAGCATCACGCGATTCCTGTAGGAGCGGCCTTGTGTCGCGATGGGGCGCGTAGCGGCCCCAGGATTTCAGCTCTGCCGCACCTATTGCCGGGGCTGCTTTGCAGCCCTTCGCGACACAAGGCCGCTCCTATACTGACCGCATTGGCCGGTCAGATCCGAGACTCAGCGCAAATCAGCTTCAGGCACTGTGGTCCGCTGCGCAATCGCCTCCGGTCGCCACTGCTGGCGGGCTATCGCCAACACTTCAGCCGGCGTAGCCAACAGCAAATCGGGGTCTGCTTCCTGCCCCAACGCCCGCAATGCCCGCAACAGCAGCGGTGTAGCATGCTCCGCCTGCAGGGGTGGCGAGCGGTACGATTTGCCCAGCTTGTGCCCATCCGGCTGCACGATCAGCGGAATATGCAGGTAGCGCGGCTGTGAGAAGCCCAGCAACTCCTGCAGGTACAGCTGCCGTGGGGTGTTGTCGAGCAGGTCGGCGCCCCGCACGATGTCGGTAACACCCTGCCAGGCATCGTCCAGCACCACCGCCAGTTGGTACGCATACAGCCCGTCGCGGCGCTGGATGACGAAGTCGCCCACCTCACGCCCGAGGTGTTGCTGGTACTCGCCCTGTACCCGGTCGGTAAAGCGGTAGATCAGCTCTGGCACGCGCAAGCGGATCGCCGCACCTTCACGGGCATGACCGGCATTGCGGCACAAGCCTGGGTAGATGCCGTTGTAACCCTCCAGCTGCTTGCGCGAACAGGTGCAGGCGTAGGCCAGGCCCAGGTTGAACAGGCGATCGACCACGGCGGCGTAGGCATCGTGGCGCTGGCTCTGGAACACCACCTCGCCGTCCCACGCCAGCCCGTAGCGCTCCAGGGTCTGCAGGATGGCATCGCGGGCGCCGGGCATTTCCCGGGGCGGGTCGGTGTCTTCCATGCGCAGCAGCCAGCGGCCATTGACGGCGCGGGCATCGAGCCAGGAGGCGAGGGCGGCGACCAGCGAGCCGAAGTGCAGAAAGCCACTGGGGGTAGGGGCGAAGCGCCCGATGTAGCTGGAGTCGTTCATGGCTGTCGTGCGTCTGAAAATGAAACGGGGCGCAAGATGCGCCCCGTTCGGATGGGAAAAGGGTCAGCCTTTGCCGACGGTTTTTTCCTTTTTCTCCGCGATTTCCTTGCAGTCGAAGCACAGGTCGGCGGTAGGGCGGGCTTCCAGACGGCGCAGGCCGATCTCGATGCCGCAGGATTCACACCAGCCGTATTCTTCGTCCTGGATCAACTGCAGGGTTTTATCAATCTTCTTGATCAGCTTGCGCTCGCGATCCCGGCTACGCAGTTCCAGCGCAAACTCTTCTTCTTGGCTTGCACGGTCTGCAGGGTCAGCGAAGTTGGCCGCTTCTTCCTTCATGTGGTCGACGGTTTTATCGACACCCTCCATGAGGTCTTTTTTCCAGGCGTTGAGGACTTTGGTGAAGTGCTCTCGCATGGGTTTACCCATGTACTCCTCACCCTTTTTTACCTCGTAAGGATCGACGCCATGAAGAGATTGATTCGATTTTTGCTTTTCTAGGGTGGACATGAATAGACCGCCTCTTACTCATCTGATCCAATGCGCAGGCTGCTCCATCTCCGGCAACTACCGGCCCTGCGACTGCTAGCCGCCGAACTTACCAGATAGATCAGGGGTGCGCTACCCCGCCCGATCCAGATAATTGACAGCGGCGCGAGCCACACGTTCGGTAGTGTGCAGAGGTAGAATCTCCAGTTTAGACCCAATTGAGAGAAGGTCATGGCCCACCCCTACAGTGCGCGCAGCCGCGCCATCGAACCCTTCCACGTCATGGCGCTGCTGGCGCGGGCCAACGAGCTGCAGGCGGCCGGGCACGACGTGATCCACCTGGAAATCGGCGAACCGGACTTCACCACGGCTGCGCCCATCGTCGAAGCCGGCCAGGCGGCATTGGCTGCGGGCCACACCCGCTATACCGCCGCCCGTGGCCTGCCGGCGCTGCGTGAGGCGATCGCCGGTTTTTATGGGCAGCGTTACGGGGTGAGTGTCGACCCCGAGCGCATTCTGATCACCCCGGGCGGCTCTGGCGCGCTGTTGCTGGCCAGCAGCCTGTTGGTCGACCCCGGCAAGCACTGGTTGCTGGCCGACCCGGGCTACCCGTGCAACCGCCACTTCCTGCGCCTGGTCGAAGGCGGCGCACAATTGGTGCCGGTGGGGCCAGAGGTCAATTACCAACTGACAGCCGACCTGGTCGAGCGCTACTGGGACAAGGACACGGTCGGCGCCCTGGTCGCCTCGCCGGCCAACCCGACCGGAACGGTGCTGGACCGTGCCGAGCTGGCCAGCCTGTCCGCCGCCACCCGCGAGCGCCATGGCCACTTGGTGGTGGACGAGATCTACCACGGGCTGACCTACGGTATGGATGCCCCCAGTGTGCTGGAAGTGGACGATGAAGCCTTTGTGCTGAACAGTTTTTCCAAGTATTTCGGCATGACCGGCTGGCGCTTGGGCTGGCTGGTGGCGCCGCCTGGCGCGGTGGCTGACCTGGAGAAACTCGCGCAAAACCTGTACATCAGTGCGCCGAGCATGGCCCAGCATGCTGCTTTGGCGTGCTTCCAGCCGCAAACCCTGGCGATTCTGGAAGCGCGTCGTGCCGAGTTCGCCCGCCGTCGCGACTACCTGCTGCCGGCCCTGCGCGAGCTGGGCTTCGGCATTGCCGTGGAGCCCCAGGGGGCCTTCTATCTGTATGCCGACATCAGCGCCTTCGGCGGCGATGCCTTCGCCTTCTGCCGGCACTTCCTCGAAACCGAGCACGTGGCGTTTACCCCTGGGCTGGACTTTGGCCGCCACCTGGCAGGGCATCACGTGCGCTTTGCCTACACCCAGAGCCTGGCGCGCCTGGAACAAGCGGTGCAGCGTATCGCCCGCGGCCTGCGCAGTTGGCAAGGCTGATGGCGCTCTTCCCCCCACTCGAGCAGGGGCGCCTGCTGCGCCGCTACAAACGGTTTCTGGCGGACATCGAACTGGCCAGTGGCGAGCAACTTACCATTCACTGCCCCAACACCGGTTCCATGCTCAACTGCATGCGCGAAGGTGGGCAAGTGTGGTTCAGCCGCTCCACCGACCCCAAGCGCAAGCTGCCCGGCACCTGGGAAATCAGCGAAACGCCACAGGGGCGGCTGGCCTGCGTGAACACCGGGCGCGCCAACGCACTGGTCGAAGAGGCGTTGCGTGCCGGGGTGATCAGCGAGCTGGCCGGCTTCACGGCGCTCAGGCGCGAAGTGGCCTATGGCGAAGAGGGCAGCCGCATCGATTTTCGCCTGGAGTTCGACAGCGGCCCGGCCTATGTCGAGGTCAAGAGCGTGACCCTGGGCTACCCCGACACTGACGTTGCGGCATTCCCCGATGCCGTCACCCAGCGCGGCGCCAAGCACCTGCGCGAGCTGGCGACGTTGGCCCGCAATGGTGTTCGTGCCGTGCAGCTTTATTGTGTGAACCTGACCGGGGTCGGAGCGGTGCGCCCAGCCGAGGAAATCGACGCGGCCTATGCCCAGGCATTGCGCGCCGCCGTGGCGGAAGGGGTCGAGGTGCTGGCCTACGGTACCCATCTGGATGCCGAACGCATTGTCATCAACCGCCCATTGCCCGTGTTGCTCAACCCGTGAGCCAGATGCCCTGGCTGTCTTCGTGGCAGCCCAGGGCCAGCAGCGCCTCGCCCTCGCAAGGCCCAGCCACGCATTCGCCGCTCTCTATAAGAAACAAGGCGCCATGATGGGCGCAGTGAATCAGGCTGGCGCTGTCATCGAGAAACGCATCGGTTGCCCAGTTCAGGGGGATGCCCCGGTGTGGGCAGCGGTTGCGATAAAGGTACACCTGGCCCTGGCGGCGTACGCCGAGCAGGTCGACGCCGTCTACGCTGAAGGCGCGGCTGTGGCCCTCGGCCAATGAGCTGGAAGTACAAAGCAAGTGCATGGCAAGGAAGACTCGTGAAACACGTGATGGCTTGACGCTTCAATGCGAATAATTATCAAATTGCCCGCATTCGCTGCGCCCAGCCGTCTATGGTGCGCAGTTCCGCCGCCCGCCACAAGGCGCGCGGCCCGCCTTCAGAAGGAAATCCGATGATGCGCCGCCCCGTCGCCCTGATCGCCCTGTGCGCAGGTTTAGTGCTGTCCACCCAGGCCCTGGCTGCCGAACTGCCGCAGCGTTGGGTCAGCGCTGGTGGCGCGCTTAGCGAATGGGTCAGTGCGCTGGGCGGCGAAGCGCACCTGGTCGGCGTCGATACCACCAGCCAACACCCCGAGTCGCTGAAGGCGCTACCGAGTGTCGGCTATCAGCGCCAGTTGTCCGCCGAAGGCATTCTGAGCCTGCGTCCTGATGTGTTGGTGGGTACCGAAGAGATGGGGCCGCCACCGGTGCTGGCGCAGATCCGCAAGGCGGGCGTGCGGGTTGAACTGTTCTCGGGCAAGGCCGAACTCGACGCGGTCGATGAAAACCTCAGGCACCTGGGGCAATTGCTTGGCGCAGAGCAACAAGCCACTGCGCTGGCAACAGGCTATCGCCAGCAGCTGGATGCGCTGCAGGCCGAGGTCAAGCAAGCCCAGGCGGGCCAGAAGGCGCCCGGCGTGTTGCTGCTGGTTGGCCATGCCGGTGCCAAGCCGTTGATCGCTGGCCAAGGCACCGCGGGCGACTGGCTGCTGCGACAGGCCGGGGCGCGCAACCTGGCGGAGCACCAAGGCTACAAGAACTTCTCCAGCGAAGCGCTGGCAGCGCTGGACCCGGATGTGGTGGTGTTTTCCGACCGTGCGTTGGCCGATGAGCAGGCGCTGCAGGCGTTGCTCAAGGAGAACCCGGCGCTGGCGGCCTCCCGTGCGGTGCGTGAGCAGCGCCTGGTGTCACTCGACCCGACGCTGCTGGTGGGCGGCCTTGGGCCGCGCTTGCCGGCGACCCTGCGCACGCTGGCTGGGGCCTTCTACCCAGCAGCCAAGGCCAGCTTCGCGCAATGAAGCAGCGCGTTCAGCCACGCACACTGATCGTCTGCCTGAGCCTGCTGTGCCTGTTGGCGGTGTGGTTGTCCCTGGCCCTGGGGCCGGTCAGCCTGCCGCTGTTCGATACCTTGCGCGCGGGCCTGCGTTTGTTGGGGCTGCCCGTGGCGGGTGATGACTTGCAGCAGGCCGAGATGATCCTCGGCCAGATCCGCCTGCCGCGCACGCTGCTGGGGCTGGCGGTCGGGGCGGTGCTGGCGCTGTCCGGCGTGGCCATGCAGGGGCTGTTCCGCAACCCGCTGGCCGACCCGGGGCTGGTGGGGGTCGCTGCCGGGGCGGCGATGGGCGCTGCGGTGGCCATCGTCGGCGGCAGCTGGTTTGGCGGCATGCCCGATGTACTCGCGCCCTATCTGTTGTCGCTGTGTGCCTTTATCGGTGGCCTGGGGGTGACCGCGCTGGTCTATCGCCTGGGGCGGCGTGACGGCCAGACCAATGTCGCCACGATGTTGCTGGCCGGCGTGGCGATGACCGCACTGGGCGGCGCAGCGGTGGGCCTGTTCTCTTACCTGGCCGATGATGCCACCTTGCGCACCTTGACCTTCTGGAACCTGGGCAGCCTCAATGGCGCCAGCTACGAGCGGTTGTGGCCGCTGCTGATGGTGGCCGGGGGCGTGGCGCTGTGGTTGCCGCGTCGGGCGCGGGCGCTGAATGCCTTGCTGCTGGGTGAGTCGGAGGCGCGGCACCTGGGTATCGAGGTGGAGCGGCTCAAGCGCGAACTGGTGTTCTGTACCGCGTTGGGGGTGGGTGCGGCGGTGGCCGCCGCCGGGCTGATCGGCTTCATTGGCCTGGTAGTGCCGCACCTGGTGCGATTGCTGGCAGGGCCCGACCATCGGGTGGTGTTGCCCGCCTCGCTGCTGGCCGGCGGTGTGCTGATGCTGTTCGCCGACCTGGTGGCGCGGCTGGTGCTGGCGCCGGCCGAGCTGCCGATCGGTATCGTCACCGCCTTCATTGGTGCGCCGTTTTTCCTGGTCCTGCTGATTCGAGGGCGTAGCTGATGTTGCAAGTCGAGGGCCTGCACCTGCGGCGGGGCAGCAATGAAGTGCTGCATGACATCCACCTGCAACTGACCCCGGGGCAGGTCGTGGGTGTGCTCGGCCCCAATGGCGCGGGCAAGAGCAGCCTGCTGGGGGTGTTGTGTGGCGAGCTGGCCCCCGGCCAGGGGCGAGTGACGCTACAGGGCCGGCCATTGACTGACTGGGCCGGGCAGGCGCGGGCACAGCGCCTGGCGGTGCTGCCGCAGGTGTCCAGCCTGGGTTTTTCGTTCAGGGTCGAAGAGGTGGTGGCCATGGGGCGGATGCCCCATGGCAGCGGCCAGCTGCGCGACGCCGAAATCGTCGAAGCGGCCTTGCGTGCGGCGGATGCCTGGCACCTGCTGGGGCGCAGCTACCTGGCATTGTCGGGCGGTGAGCGGCAACGGGTACACCTGGCCCGCGTGCTGGCCCAGCTGTGGCCAGGTGAGCAGGGCACTACACTGCTGCTTGACGAACCGACCTCGATGCTCGACCCGCTGCACCAGCACACGACCCTGCAAGCGGTGCGGCGCTTTGCTGATCGCGGCGCTGCGGTGCTGGTGATCCTGCATGACCTGAACCTGGCGGCACGCTACTGTGATCGTATCCTGCTGCTCGAACAGGGCCGCTGCCATGCCCTTGCATCACCCCAGGAGGTGTTGACGCCGGGGGCACTGAAGGCGGTGTTCGGCATCGATGTGCTGGTGCAGGCGCACCCCGAGCGCGGCCACCCCCTGATCATCACGCGTTAGGAGGCATTGCCGATGCGCCATCCGTTGCTGTCCGGTGTTGCGCTGTGCCTGGTGCTGGCGTTGGCGGGGTGCCAGGCCAGCCTGCCGCCGTTACCGGGCTGGCAGAGCCCCGAAGGGCGTGCCCACGCCCAGCTTGGGCAAATCAAGGACCTGGCCAGCGGCGGGCTCATCAGCCCTGAGCAACTGGTCAGGCAGTTGGCCGACGCGCCACGTGTGCTGGTAGGGGAGAAGCATGACAACCCCGATCATCATGCGTTGCAGTTGTGGCTGTTGCGCGCCCTGCAGGCTCAGCGCCCCCAGGGCAGCCTGCTGCTGGAGATGCTGCAGCCCGAGCAGCAGCCGCTGGTCGACAAACTTGAGGCGCAGCAAACGCTGCCTGCGGACCTGCCCAAGGCACTGGCCTGGGAGGAAGGCTGGGACTGGCAGCTGTACGGGCCAATTGTGACGCACGCTTTGCAGGGCGACATTGCGCTGTTGGCCGCCAACCTTTCGCCCGCGCAGATGCGCCACGCCTATCGCCAGCCGGCGGCGTTGTCGGGCGCGCGTTCCAATGCCCCGACGGTGAAGGCCGCGCTGCTTGAGCAGGTGCGTACCGGGCACTGCGGCCTGCTGCCGCAAAGCCAGTTGCCAGCCATGCTTGCGGTCCAGCAGCAACGTGACCGGCGCATGGCCGAACGCTTGATCGCGGCACCGCAGCCGGCCTTGCTGTTGGCGGGCGCGTACCACGTACGCAAGGACCTGGGGGTGCCGTTGCATCTGGCCGACCTTGGGGCGCAGGGGCGCAGCGCGGTCTTGCTGTTGGCCGAGGTGGGGGAAGAGGTCGAGGCGGGTATGGCCGACTATGTCTGGTACACGGCGGCGGTGCCTGAGCAGGACTATTGCGCTCAACTGAATCAGTAAGGCCAAACGACAGGCAAAAAAAGACCCGGCAAAAAGCCGGGTCAATAACCGTGATTAGCCTGATGAGGAGATAATCTGAGAGTCCGAACCAGGGGCTTTCAGTTTATCCAACCAGTCTCGCGACCAGTTGTGATAATCATAACGATTCTCATTTCGGAGTCAATCCCCTTCACAGGTTTATTTTGAATTTTTTTGCGGAGGTCTTTTTTCATCCAGTTGTTGATTGAGCGCTTCCTTTCGTTCGATCGGCAAATCATTCCAGTGCATGTCCAGCAACGCGCCTTCTATGGCGTACAACAGCACTTTAGAGGCCCGGAACCCTCGCGTTTTTACAGCCTGGTACGCACCCACCGCGCCCAGGCGGCGCAAATCCGACGCACTGTGGATACCGGCTGCGTGCAACCACTGCGCAGAGGTCTTGCCAAGATTCTTCAGATGCTGCAATTCATCGTTCATCGAGCCTCCTTGCGATGGCTGAACGGGTCTTGGGGGATAAATCGCGAGCAGGTCAGAGAGGAGTGTAGCGGGGCTTGGAAAATGCGCGGCTTTTTGCCATCTGTGGCGACGAGCAGCCCTGAATACGGGGCCTCTAGCTTGTCAGCAGCCGCCTCTTTTTGGGGTGTTGGAGGGCCCCAGTGGGGCGGGTTTACCCGCTACCACTGGGGCCCTGCGAGGATTACAGGCCCGGCAAGCGCTGACGCACCTGTTCGATCACCTGGTCCATGCTGGCACCTTCCTGGGTGTCGACGCGCTTGCTGACCAGCAGTTCTTCCTCGCTCAGGGCGTCACGGCTGGCCTGCTGCGCCTTGACCACTTCCAGGGTGGCGTCCGACGGGTCGCTGTTTGCGGCTTGGCGCTGGGCCAGCCAGCTGGCAATGACCGCTTCCGGTGCGTGGCAATCGAGGATCAGGAAGGGGACGCCCGTCTGGTTGGCGACGTCCGCCGCCGCCTGGCGCTGTTCACGCTTGAGGTAGGTGGCATCCAGCACGACCGGGAAGCCCGCGCGCAATACCGTCTCCGCTACCTCGTGCAGGCGCTGGTAGGTGGCGGCACTGGCATCCTGGTCATAGATGCCGGCAGTCAGCTGGCCGACGTTCGCTTGCGGTTGTTCGCCGAACAGGCGCTTGCGCTCGACATCGGAGCGCACGCGGATCGCGCCCAGGGCCTCGACCAGGCGCATCGCCACGTGGCTCTTGCCCACTGCCGAGACGCCATGGGTGATGGCCAGCAGCCGCGAAGGGATGGCGCTGTAGCTTTCCGCCAGGTTGGCGTAGTTGCGGTAGGTGCGCAGGGTCGTGGCGCGTTGCACGCCATCGGCATCGGCCGGCATGCTGAACAGCGCCACCTTGGCGCGCACCAGGGCGCGGTAGGCCTTGTAGAAGTTCAGCACTTCCAGGCCTTCATAATCGCCGGTCAGTTCCAGGTACTGGCTGACGAAGCGCCGGGCCAGGCACTTGAGGCCGCGGTCTTCCAGGTCCATGGCCAGGAAGCCGGTGTCGGCCCAGACGTCGGTCATGCGGAACGGTTCGTTGAACTCGATGCAGTCGAAGATCACCACCTTGCCGTTGATCACGGTGGCGTTGCCCAGGTGGATGTCACCGTGGCATTCACGGGTGAAGCCATTGGCCTTGCGCGCGGCGAACAGGCCTTGGAGCCGCTCGAAGCTGCTACGTGCCCAGGCCTGGAGGTTATCCAGTTGCTGCAGGTCGGCCTTGTCGGTGAGGAATGGGCGGATCTGTTCGAAATTCTGCTCGACCGGGGCCATCACGCTTTCAGGTGAGCCGTAAGGTTGCTCTGCCGGCACCTTGGGCGTCTGCAGGTGGAATTCGGCAACCTGCCGGGCCATCTGGTCGATGTGCTCGGCGTTGAGCTCGCCGTTGGCCTGCAGGGTGCTGAGCATCTGCCCTTGCGGGAACTGGCGCATCTTCAGTGCGTACTCGATGGCCTCGCCCTCGCCGCCGATTTGCGGGGCTTCGGCACTGCCGGTGATCGGCAGCACTTCAAGGTACAGGTCTTCGGTCAGGCGCTGGTTCAGGCGCAATTCTTCGTTACAGAAATGCGCGCGCTGATCCAGGCGGGTGAAGTCGAGGAAGCCGAAATTCATTGGCTTCTTGACCTTGTAGGCGTACTCGCCAGTCAGCAGGACCCAGGAGATATGCGTCTCGATGAGTTGGAACCCATCCACGGGGTGAGGGTAGAGGGCTGGGTTCTGCAACGCAGTAATAAGAGCTTGGCTCACGGGAAATCCTTCCGAGGGCAGGGAATTCGAATGCGCCATTATGGTCAATGGTGCCGTCCCTGCATACCGCCGGGGGCGCCTGCCCAGCCTTTACAAAGTGCGTATAATCCGCCGCCATGACTCGAACTCGAAACGCTCGTACCCCTCAGAAACGCCCGACCGGCCGCTCTCGCGCCTGGCTGGGCTGGGCTTTGAAGCTCAGCCTGGTCGGCCTGGTGATCATCGCCGGCTTTGCGGTTTACCTCGATGCTGTCGTCCAGGAAAAGTTTTCCGGCAAGCGCTGGACCATCCCGGCCAAGGTGTATGCCCGGCCGCTGGAGCTGTTCGTCGGCCAAAAACTGAGCAAGAACGACTTCCTCACCGAACTCGACGCCCTTGGCTATCGCCGTGAAAGCGCGGCCAACGGCCCGGGCGCAGCGGCAGTCAACGGTAATACCGTCGACCTCAATACCCGTGGCTTCCAGTTCTACGAAGGGATGGAGCCGGCGCAGTTCGTGCGCGTGCGCTTCTCTGGCGATTATGTCGCCGGGCTTTCCGGTGCCAACAACGGCAAGCTCGATGTGGTACGCCTGGAGCCGCTGATGATCGGCGGCATTTACCCGAAAAACCTCGAGGACCGCATCCTGATCAAGATCGATCAGGTGCCGCCGTACCTGCTCGAAACCCTGGTGGCAACCGAGGACCGCGACTTCTACAGCCACTTTGGCGTGTCGCCCAAGTCCATCGCCCGTGCGGTGTGGGTCAACACCTCGTCCGGGGCCATGCGCCAGGGCGGCAGTACCCTGACCCAGCAGTTGGTGAAGAACTTCTACCTCACCAGCGAGCGCAGCCTCAGCCGCAAGCTGACTGAAGCGATGATGGCCGTGCTGCTGGAGCTGCATTACGACAAGCGCGAGATTCTCGAGGCCTACCTCAACGAGGTATTCGTCGGCCAGGACGGCCAGCGTGCGGTGCATGGCTTTGGCCTGGCCAGCCAGTTCTTCTTCAGCCAACCGCTGTCAGAGCTCAAGCTGCACCAGATCGCCTTGCTGGTGGGCATGGTCAAGGAGCCGTCCTACTACAACCCGCGGCGTTACCCTGACCGCGCCCTGGCCCGTCGTAACCTGGTGCTCGACCTGCTGGCTGAACAGGGCGTGGCGAGCAAGGACGTGATCGAGGCGGCGAAGAAGATGCCGCTGGGCGTGACCAAGCGCGGCAGCCTGGCAGACAGCTCGTTCCCGGCGTTCCTCGACCTGGTCAAGCGCCAGTTGCGCCAGGACTACCGCGACGAAGACTTGACCGAAGAAGGCCTGCGTATCTTCACCAGCTTCGACCCGATCCTGCAGATGAAGGCCGAAACCTCGATGAACGAGACCTTCAAGCGCCTGGCCGGGCGCAAGGGGGCTGACGAGGTCGAGTCGGCGATGGTCGTGACCAACCCGGAAACCGGGGAAGTCCAAGCGCTGATCGGCAGCCGTCTGTCGGGCTTTGCCGGCTTCAACCGGGCCATCGACGCAGTGCGGCCGATCGGTTCGCTGGTCAAGCCGGCGGTGTACCTGACCGCCCTGGAGCAGCCCAGCAAATACACCCTTACCAGTTGGATACAGGACGAGCCGTTCTCGGTCAAAGGGGCCAACGGCCAGGTTTGGCGCCCGCAGAACTATGACCGCCGGCCCCATGGCACCATTTATCTGTACCAGGGCCTGGCCAACTCCTACAACCTGTCGACGGCCAAGCTCGGCCTGGAAGTGGGCGTGCCCAATGTGATCAAAACCATTGGTCGGCTGGGCGTGAATGTCGACTGGCCAGCCTTCCCGGCGATGCTGCTGGGGGCCGGTGGCATGTCGCCGATGCAGGTTGCGACCATGTACCAGACGATTGCCAACGGTGGTTTCAACACGCCGATGCGCGGTATTCGCAGCGTGCTGACCGCCGAGGGCGAACCGCTCAAGCGCTACCCGTTCCAGATTCAGCAAACCTTCGACCCGGGTTCCATCTACCTGGTGCAAAACGCCATGCAACGGGTGATGCGCGAAGGTACCGGCCGGTCGGTGTACAACGTGTTGCCGCGTTCGCTCACCCTGGCCGGCAAGACCGGTACCAGCAACGACTCGCGTGACAGCTGGTTCTCCGGCTTCAGCCAGGACCTGCTGGCGGTGGTGTGGATGGGCCGCGACGATAACGGCAAGACGCCGTTCACCGGTGCCACTGGCGCCCTGCAGGTCTGGACCAGCTTCATGAAGAAGGCCGACCCGTTGCCACTGGACATGCCGCAGCCGGACAACATCGTGCAAGCCTGGATCGACCCGTACAGCGGGCAAGGTTCTGATGGCAGCTGTCCGGGAGCGGTGCAGATGCCGTATATTCGCGGCAGCGAACCGCCCGCCGGGGCAACCTGTGGCGGTGAGCAGAATCCGGCAGAATCGGTCATGGACTGGGTCAAAGGCTGGATGAATTAAGCGCGAGCTGCATTGATGAGGTGTGAAGTGAATAAGTGGCTGTTTCCTGCCTTGACGGCGTTGGTTGTGCTCCAGGGTTGCTCCAGCGTTCAGCGTGGCAATATCCCAGTGGTCGACTCGAGCACGCGCGTCTCCAACAGTGAACGCGTAACGGCCAACCGCTCGGCGGCTGGCATGAACAGCGGCACCTCACAAGCGCAAACGCTGCCTGAGGACTCCGGCGTGACCGTGATGATTCCGCAGGGTGCCGGTGCCTCGGGCATCCAGACGTTCCCGGCCGCCAATGGGGCGGCACCGATCAGCGCCATGCCGATTACCCCTGGCCCGGTCTCGACCGGGCCGATGACCACCAACCCCAACCCGATTGCCGACGAACCGTTCGACATCGCGTCGATGAACAGCACGGCGAAAGCCAGCAGCGCGCCGACCGGTATTCCGCGTAGCACCGCCGCAGCCGGTGGGCTGTCTGCCGATGAGCAGCTCGACGGGCCAGTGCTGGCGCTGTTGACCACTGCCCAGCAACAACAGGGCAGTGGCGACTTCAATGGTGCTTCGTCGAGCCTGGAGCGTGCCCAGCGTATCGCGCCGCGCGAACCGCAGGTGCTGTTCCGCCTGGCCCAGGTGCGCCTGGCCCAAGGTGATGCCGCGCAGGCCGAGCAGTTGGCCCGCCGAGCCCTGACCTACGCCAATGGCCGCCCTGACCTGCAGGCCGAACTGTGGAACACCATCGCCCAGGCCCGCGAGAAACAAGGTGACAGTGCCGGTGCGGCGTTGGCGCGGCAGAAGGCACGGGTGAACTCGTAATGATCGAGCAACGCATTCTGGACATCGCCGACCACCTGCTGCTGATCGAGCGTGAACTGAAGGTGCAGGGCTGGTGGGACGATGAGCCGCCCAGCGATGAAGCGCTGGCCAGCACCGTGCCCTTCGCGGTTGACACCATGAGCCTGGAGCAGTGGCTGCAATGGATCTTCCTGCCGCGCATGAAGATCATCATCGAGCTGGGCCAGCCGCTGCCTAACGCGTCGGGCATTCTGGTGATGGCCGAAACGGTGTTCACCGATCGCCCAGAGCAGAGTCGCGAGCTACGGCGCCTGCTGGCAGAGTTCGATCAATTGATCGCTGCTTGAGCCTGATTTCTTCTCTTTTTCCTTCAAGGGCCGCAGATTGTGGCCCTTTTTTATGGAAATCTTCTTAATTCTGCTGCTGGTATCCTTTTTAGTGGTGGCAGGAATTCATCTTGAGGAAAAATTGGCAATAATTTTTCTTGACTTGTAGCCGGCAAATCACAAGAATCCAACTTCCGCTGTAGAGGGACTGCCAGAAGCAGACCCGCTAAGCAGATCATGAGGCGCACACCCGCGCCGACCTGTAACACCCCGCAACGCGTTACCTCGCGCTGGGTGGGAAAACCCCGCAACACTCTGGGGCGCTCCCAATACTTGCTCAGTCAGTGCTGACGTTCGCTCGTGCTCTGCTTGGCAGTAAACCTATTAAGACCCGTCCACTAGGGACGGTATTCTGGCGTTTTAGAGGTGAACAACGTGGAGCTTTTATCTGGCGCTGAGATGGTCGTCCGCTTCTTGCGTGACGAAGGCGTTAAGCACATCTACGGGTACCCTGGCGGTGCTCTTCTTCATGTTTACGACGCCCTGTTCAAGGAACCGGAAGTCGAACACATCCTGGTTCGTCACGAACAGGCTGCGACCCATATGGCAGACGGCTACGCCCGTGCCACCGGCAAGGCCGGTGTGGTGCTGGTAACCTCCGGCCCGGGTGCGACCAATGCCATCACCGGCATTGCCACCGCCTACATGGATTCGATTCCGATGGTCATCCTCTCCGGCCAGGTGCCTAGCACCATGGTGGGTACCGATGCCTTCCAGGAAACCGACATGATCGGTATCTCGCGGCCGATCGTGAAGCACAGCTTCATGATCAAAAACGCCACCGAGATCCCTGAAGTTCTGAAAAAAGCCTTCTATCTGGCGCAATCCGGCCGTCCCGGCCCGGTCGTGGTCGACATTCCAAAAGATATGACCAACCCGGCCGAGAAGTTCGAGTACGTCTATCCGAAGAAGGTCAAGCTGCGCTCCTACAGCCCGGCGGTACGTGGCCACTCCGGCCAGATCCGCAAGGCCGCCGAGATGCTGCTGGCTGCCAAGCGCCCCATCGTCTATGCCGGTGGTGGCGTGATCCTCGGCGGTGGCTCCGAAGCCCTGACCGAAATCGCCAAGTCGCTGAACCTGCCGGTTACCAATACCCTCATGGGTCTGGGTAGCTACCCGGGTACCGACCGTCAGTTCGTCGGCATGCTCGGCATGCACGGCAGCTTCACGGCCAACATGGCCATGCACAATGCCGACGTCATCTTCGCCGTCGGCGCGCGCTTCGATGACCGCGTGGTCAACGGCCCGGCCAAGTTCTGCCCGAATGCCAAGATCATCCACATCGACATCGACCCAGCGTCGATTTCCAAGATGATCAAGGCCGACGTGCCTATCGTGGGCCCGGTCGACAGCGTCTTGAACGAGATGCTCGGCATCCTCAAAGAAATCGGCGAGCAGCCTGACAAGGCCGCCGCAGAAGCCTGGTGGAAGCAGATCGACGAGTGGCGTGGCGATGGCGACCTGTTCCCTTACAACAAAGGGGACGGCAGCGTCATCAAACCGCAGACCGTGATCGAAACCCTGTGCGAAGTGACCAAGGGCGATGCCTTCGTCACCTCCGACGTCGGCCAGCATCAGATGTTCGCGGCGCAGTACTACCGCTTCAACAAGCCGAACCGCTGGATCAACTCCGGTGGCCTGGGCACCATGGGCTTCGGTTTCCCGGCGGCCATGGGCGTCAAGCTCAACTTCCCGGATCAGGACGTGGCGTGCGTCACTGGCGAAGGCAGTATCCAGATGAACATCCAGGAGCTGTCTACCTGCATGCAGTACGGCCTGCCGGTAAAAATCGTCAACTTGAACAACGGTGTATTGGGCATGGTCCGCCAGTGGCAGGACATGGCGTACAACGGCCGTCATTCGCACTCCTATGTCGAGTCGCTGCCTGACTTCATCAAGCTGGCCGAGGCCTATGGCCATGTGGGCATCCGCATCACCAGCCTGAAGGACCTCAAGCCGAAGCTGGAAGAGGCGTTTGCGATGAAGGACCGCCTGGTGTTCATCGACATCGCGGTTGACCGTACCGAGCACGTCTATCCGATGCAGATCAAGGATGGCTCGATGCGTGACATGTGGCTGAGCAAGACGGAGCGTACCTGATATGCGGCACATCATTTCCCTGCTGCTGGAAAACGAACCCGGTGCCTTGTCTCGCGTCGTTGGCCTGTTCTCCCAGCGTAACTACAACATTGAAAGCCTGACCGTGGCGCCGACCGAAGACCCGACCCTGTCGCGTCTGACGCTGACCACCGTTGGCCATGACGAAGTGATCGAGCAGATCACCAAGAACCTGAACAAGCTCGTCGAAGTGGTGAAGCTTGTCGACCTGTCGGAAAGCGCTCATATCGAGCGCGAACTGATGCTGGTCAAGGTCAAGGCCACCGGAGCCCAGCGCGCCGAGATCAAGCGCACCACGGATATCTTCCGTGGCCAGATCGTCGATGTGACCGCCAGTGTGTACACCGTGCAACTGAGCGGCACCAGCGACAAACTGGACAGCTTCATCCAGGCCATCGGCACCGCATCGATTCTCGAAACCGTGCGCAGTGGCGTCACCGGCATTGCCCGTGGCGACAAAGTGCTCAGCATCTAAATTCAAAAATTAGCGATGGCTCCGCAGGGGCCGAGATATAACCAGGGGTATTTTCATGAAAGTTTTCTACGATAAAGACTGCGACCTTTCCATCATCCAGGGTAAGAAAGTCGCCATCATCGGTTACGGTTCCCAAGGCCACGCCCAGGCGTGCAACCTGAAAGACTCCGGTGTAGACGTTACCGTCGGTCTGCGTAAAGGCTCGGCCACCGTTGCCAAGGCCGAAGCCCACGGTCTGAAAGTTGCCGACGTGGCTACCGCTGTCGCTGCTGCCGACCTGGTCATGATCCTGACCCCGGACGAGTTCCAAGGCGCTCTGTACAAGAACGAGATCGAGCCGAACATCAAGAAAGGCGCCACCCTGGCCTTCTCCCACGGCTTCTCGATCCACTACAACCAGGTTGTTCCGCGTGCCGACCTCGACGTGATCATGATCGCGCCGAAAGCCCCGGGCCACACCGTGCGTTCCGAGTTCGTCAAAGGCGGCGGCATCCCTGACCTGATCGCTATCTACCAGGACGCTTCCGGCAACGCCAAAAACGTTGCGCTGTCCTACGCTGCAGGCGTCGGTGGCGGCCGTACCGGCATCATCGAAACCACCTTCAAGGACGAGACTGAAACCGACCTGTTCGGTGAGCAGGCAGTTCTGTGTGGCGGTACCGTCGAGCTGGTCAAAGCCGGTTTCGAAACACTGGTCGAAGCTGGCTACGCGCCAGAAATGGCCTACTTCGAGTGCCTGCACGAGCTGAAGCTGATCGTTGACCTCATGTACGAAGGCGGCATCGCCAACATGAACTACTCGATCTCGAACAACGCCGAGTACGGTGAGTACGTCACCGGCCCAGAAGTCATCAACGAAGAATCCCGCAAGGCCATGCGCAACGCTCTGAAGCGCATCCAGGACGGCGAGTACGCGAAGATGTTCATCTCCGAAGGTGCCACCAACTACCCATCGATGACCGCCAAGCGCCGCAACAACGCTGCCCACGGCATCGAAGTCATCGGCGAGCAACTGCGCTCGATGATGCCTTGGATCTCGGCGAACAAGATCGTCGACAAAGCCAAGAACTAAGTTTCTCGCAACATGAAAAACGCGGCTTCGGCCGCGTTTTTTCGTTTAGGCAGCCGGCATCTGGTATAAAGCAGACCAGTGGCCTGCCGTCAGAACCTGTTTCGCAGGCCCGTGTCGAACATATTCCACCCTGTTGCAAGGTACCCTACATGAGCGAACGTCCCGAAGAGCCGAACAAGCCCTCCGACGCCGAAAGCCTGCTACCTGTCGATGAGCACATTGAAGAAGGGCATGACGCCGAAGGGCGCAAGGTCCGGCATCGCGGCATTTATTTGCTGCCCAACCTGTTCACCACCGCCAACCTGTTCGCCGGCTTCTATTCAATCATCAACTCGATGAGCGCGCAGAGTGCGCTGAGCGCCGGTGACCCGCGCGAGGCAAGCAAGTACTTCGCCTTCGCCGCCATCGCTATCTTCGTTGCCATGGTGCTCGATGGCCTTGATGGCCGTGTAGCACGCATGACCAACACCCAGAGCGCCTTCGGCGCCGAGTACGATTCGCTGTCGGACATGGTCGCCTTCGGTGTGGCCCCTGCGCTGCTGGCCTTTGGCTGGGCACTGGGCGACATGGGCAAGGTCGGCTGGATGGTCGCCTTCATCTATGTGGCGGGCGCCGCTCTGCGGCTGGCGCGCTTCAACACCCAGGTGGGGACCGCCGACAAGCGTTACTTCATCGGCCTGGCCAGCCCGGCCGCTGCCGGGGTGGTTGCAGGTACTGTTTGGGCCTTCAGTGACTACGGCATCCAGGGCTCCAAGCTGTCGTTCCTGGTGGCGCTGCTGGTTGCGGCTGCCGGCATGCTGATGGTCAGTAACATCAAGTACAACAGCTTCAAGGAGCTCGACTTAAAAGGGCGCGTGCCGTTTGTGGCTATCCTGGCTGTGGTGCTGGTATTCGCGGTGGTCTTCAGCGACCCGCCCCGCATCCTGCTGCTGATTTTCCTTGCCTACGCGGCGTCTGGGCCGATCCAGTTCCTGCTGCGGTCTCGCCGTCGTAAGTCGTGACAATGATTTAATGATGGAATAACCCTCCGGCTCCATAGTCTTACTGGTACATCCGTTATCCAGTGCTGTGGAGCCGTCCATGCTCATCAAGCTACCCAGGTCGTCCGAGTGCAATGCATCGGAGATCACCCCCGAAGGTCTCTATCTCTCTCGTCGCAGCTTGCTCGGTGGTTCGCTGGCAGGGCTAGCCCTGGGCGCACTGCCAGGCCTGGCGCATGCGGCCGAGGCCAGCCGTTACGCTGATGTCGAGGCGGGCGCCGCACCTGGCTGGTTCAGCGACAAGCTTGCTGGCACGCAATGGCAGGCGGCGACGGTCAAGGACGAGGCTATCACCCCGTTCAAGGATGCGACCCACTACAACAACTTCTATGAGTTCGGGCCTGACAAAGGCGACCCAGCGGCCAATGGCGATAGCTTGAAGACCGAGCCGTGGTCGGTGGTAATTGACGGCGAAGTCGGCAAGCCTGGGCGCTATGCCCTCGAAGACTTCGTCAAGCCGTATCAGCTCGAAGAGCGCATCTACCGGTTGCGCTGTGTCGAGGCGTGGTCAATGGTCATCCCCTGGCTTGGCTTCCCGCTGGCGCAGGTACTCAAACAGGTAGAGCCGACATCGAAAGCGCGCTACGTGCGATTCGAGACTTTGAAGGACCCGGAGCATATGCCCGGGCAGCGCTCAGGCTTTGCCTTGATCGACTGGCCTTATAGAGAAGGGTTGCGCCTGGATGAGGCGATGCACCCCTTGGCGATTCTGGCGGTGGGTATGTATGGCCGTGAACTGGCCAACCAGAATGGCGCGCCGCTGCGGCTGGTGGTGCCTTGGAAGTACGGGTTCAAGAGCATCAAGTCGATCGTGCGTATCAGCTTGGTGGCCGAGCAGCCGCAAACCACCTGGGAGGGGCTGGCGCCAGACGAGTATGGCTTCTATGCCAACGTCAACCCGGAAGTCGATCACCCGCGTTGGAGCCAGGCGCGTGAACGCCGTTTACCCAGTGGCCTGTTCAGCCCCAATGTGCGGCAGACCCAGATGTTCAATGGCTACGCCGATGAGGTGGCGTCGCTGTATACCGACCTCGACCTGCGGAAGAACTATTGATGCGTTATCCCTGGTTGCGCCTGGCCATCTTTATAGTGGGGTGCGCGTTGCCGCTTTGGTGGTTGTATGAAGCGGCGATGAGCCTGCTGGGGCCTGACCCGGGCAAGATCCTGATGGACCGGCTGGGTTTGGGTGCGCTGACGTTCTTGCTGGTGACGTTGTGCATGACGCCGTTGCAGCGGCTGACCGGGTGGTCGGGCTGGATCGTCGTGCGCCGGCAGCTGGGGTTGTGGTGTTTTGCTTATATCGTGCTGCACATCCTTTGTTATCTGTTCTTTATTCTGGGGTTGGACTGGGGGCAGTTGGCTGTCGAGCTACGCAAGCGGCCCTACATTTTTGTGGGTGCGCTGGGTTTTCTTGGTTTGCTGGCCCTGGCGGTCACCTCCAATCGGTACAGCCAGCGGCGGTTGGGCGCCCGTTGGAAGAAGCTGCACAAGCTGGTGTATGTGATTCTGGGGTTGGGGTTGCTGCATTTTCTGTGGATCGTGCGTTCGGACCTGCGGGAGTGGGCTATCTATGCGGGCATTGGTGGTTTGCTGATGGTGTTGCGGATTCCCGCGGTGGCGCGGCGCGTGCCGCGGTTGGTGGGGCGGCGGGGGAGGGTGGCTTCGTAGGGGTGTGGCTTGCTCGTCGTTGGGTTTGTGGGGGTAGAAGTGTTCGCCACAGCAGTTTCAGCGCCTATGAGATCGAGCGCCGCCCGCGCGGCGCATCGCGAGCGAGCTCGCTCCTACATTTGTTTCGGGCCAATTATTCCTGAGTGATTGGCGCGCGGCCCTTGGGTGCCCGCCTCAATATCGCGTCGTACGAACAAGGCGGTCGCGCGCCAATGCCACAGGCCTCACTGGCCCGAAAGAAATGTAGGAGCGGCCTTGCGTCGCGATGCGCCGCGCGGGCGGCGCTCGATCTCATAGGCGCCGAAAGGGTAATGGCGGGCACCTGTCAGCCTTGTATTCGGTCCATACACCCTCTAAATGTCACTTTCTTGAAATTAAGGGTTGACGCGATTTCGAATCCCCTTATAATGCGCCCCACTTCCAGCGTAGTCGGAACGAAAAACTCCTTGAGATTCAAAGGGTTGATCGAGCCAGGTAGTGATGGAAGTGCTCCGATCGAAAGATCGTCAGCGGTTAAGATGGTGGTTGACAGCGCTTCTAAACGC
>NZ_JANIAG010000074.1:0-26155 GCF_028682155.1 Pseudomonas sp. 39004 | reverse complement strand
GGGACGGAGTGATTCGAACACTCGACCCCTTGCACCCCATGCAAGTGCGCTACCGGGCTGCGCTACGCCCCGACTCTATTCTCGATACTGCTGAGAACGATGAAGAATCTACCCTAACCTTTTGATAAATGAAAGCTTTTTCTCAAAAAAATTTCCATTCGTCGGAGCAGATCACTTCTTCAACACCACCAACACATCCTCCAACTCAACAATCATCTGCCGAATCAGCTGCTTGTACTGGCTTGACTCATCCTTCACCTCATCACTGGAGAGCCTTAACCGCGCCCCGCCAATGGTGAACCCCTGATCATAAAGCAGCGCCCGAATCTGGCGGATCATCAGCACATCCTGGCGCTGGTAATACCGCCGATTCCCCCGCCGCTTCACAGGGTTCAGCTGAGGGAACTCCTGCTCCCAATACCGCAGCACGTGCGGCTTTACCGCACAAAGCTCACTCACTTCACCAATGGTGAAGTAGCGTTTGCCCGGTATGGGGGGCAGTTCGTCGTTATGGCTTGGTTCCAGCATAGGCCTCAACCCGGGCCTTCAACTTCTGCCCTGGACGAAAGGTGACGACGCGGCGAGCGGTGATCGGGATCTCTTCCCCAGTCTTGGGGTTGCGGCCCGGCCGCTGGCGTTTGTCGCGAAGGTCAAAGTTGCCGAAACCGGACAGCTTGACCTGCTCGTTCTCTTCAAGTGCGTGCCGAATTTCTTCGAAAAACAGCTCGACCAACTCCTTGGCCTCACGCTTGTTAAGCCCCAGCTCCTCGTACAGCCTTTCGGCCATCTCAGCTTTCGTCAGAGCACCCATGCCGTTATTTCCTTAACGTGGTGTTCAACCTTTGTTCAAGCGAGGTGAGGATGTTTTGCAGGGTAGTGTTCACCTCATCGTCGTTAAGAGTGCGCGATGGATGCTGCCAGGTCAAGCCGACGGCCAGGCTTTTTCTATCAGGATCAATGCCTTTACCTTGGTAGACATCAAACAGCCTGAGGTCTGTGAGCCATTCGCCTGCATTGTCACGAATTAATTCAAGCACCGCGCTAGAAGCTACATCACGTCCTGCGATCAAGGCCAGGTCACGACGGGTTTCTGGGAACTTGGACAGTTCGCTGAACTTTGGCAGGCGGCCTTCGACCACGTCGCCCAACACCAGCTCGAACAGGAACACTGGGCGGTCCAGGTCCAGGGCTTTGGCAAGCTCCGGGTGGATGGCGCCCAGGTAGCCGACTGGCTTGCCGTCGCGCTCGATGAGGGCGGTCTGGCCTGGGTGCAGGGCGGGGTGTTTGCCGGCGCTGAAGGTGAAGTCGCTCAGGGCGCCGGAATAGCCCAGCAGGGCTTCGACGTCGGCTTTGACGTCGAAGAAGTCGATGCCGTCGCGGCCGTTCGCCCAGCCTTCTGGCAGGCGGCTGCCGGTGACGACGCCGGCGATCATCGGCTGCTGCTCGAGGTTACCGAGCTGGCCGACGAAGCGCAGGCCGCTTTCGAACAAGCGGACGCGGTCTTGCTGGCGGTTGAGGTTGTGCTGCAGCGCCTTGACCAGGCCCGGCCACAGGGACGCGCGCATGGCGGCCATGTCGTTGGAGATCGGGTTGGCCAGCAGCAGTGGCTCGACGCCGGGGCTGAACAGCTCGAACAGTTTCGGGTCGATGAAGCTGTAGGTGATGGCTTCCTGGTAGCCACGGGCAACCAGCAGGCGGCGCAGGTTCGGCAGGTCACCGCGGGTTTCCGGCTTGCCCTGGGGCGCGAGGCGCGCTTGTGGGTAGCGGACCGGCAGGTTGTTGTAGCCGTACAGGCGGGCCAGCTCTTCGATCAGGTCGACTTCCAGGCTGATGTCAAAGCGGTGGCTTGGGACGTTGACGGTCCACTGCCCTGCCCCATTGGCCGTGGTGGTCAGCTCCAAGGCGTTGAGCAGTTGCTCGACCTGGGCTGGGTCCATCTGCATGCCGAGCATCTGGGTGATGCGTTCGGCGCGCAGGGTCACCGGGGCGACCTGCGGCAGGTGCTGTTCGCTGACGGCCTCGACGATCGGGCCGGCTTCGCCGCCGACGGTTTCCAGGATCAGCGCGGTGGCGCGCTCCATGGCTTCGCGGGCCAGCTGCGAGTCGACGCCGCGCTCGTAGCGGTGCGAGGCGTCGGTGTGCAGGCCGTAGGAACGGGCCTTGCCGGCAACGGAGATCGGCTCGAAGAAGGCGCTTTCGAGGAACAGGTCGCGGGTTTTCTCGGTATTGACGCCGCTGTGCTCGCCACCCATGACGCCGGCAATGGCCAAAGCGCGGGTGTGATCGGCGATAACCAGGGTGTCGGCGCGCAGGGCAACTTCCTGGCCGTCGAGCAGGACGAGCTTCTCGCCCTCTTCGGCCATGCGCACGCGGATGCCGCCGTTGATTTCGGCAAGGTCGAAGGCGTGCATCGGCTGACCGAGCTCGAGCATCACGTAGTTGGTGATGTCGACGGCGGCATCGATGCTGCGCACGTCACTGCGGCGCAGGCGTTCGACCATCCACAGTGGGGTCGGCCTGGACAGGTCGACGTTGCGGATGACGCGGCCCAGGTAGCGTGGGCAGGCAGCCGGGGCGGACACTTCGACCGGGCGCACTTCGTCGTGGGCAGCCGGCACGGCTGGCACTACCGGGCGGGTGACCGGGACGTTGTACAGCGCGCTGACGTCGCGGGCCAGGCCGGCCAGGGACAGGCAGTCACCGCGGTTCGGGGTCAGGCCGATTTCGATGCTGGCATCGTCCAGGCTCAGGTACTGGCGAATGTCCTGGCCAACCGGGGCATCGGCAGCCAGTTCGAGCAGGCCGTCGTTTTCTTCGCTGATCTGCAGCTCAGCCGCCGAGCACAGCATGCCGAACGACTCGACGCCGCGCAGCTTGGCCTTCTTGATCTTGAAGTCGCCTGGCAGTTCGGCGCCGATCATGGCGAACGGGATCTTGATGCCCGGGCGCGCATTGGGGGCGCCGCACACCACCTGGAAGGTTTCCTGGCCGTTGCTGACCTGGCAGACGCGCAGCTTGTCGGCGTCCGGGTGTTGTTCGGTGGCGAGGATTTCGCCCACGACGATGCCGCTGAACTGGCCGGCAGCGGGGGTCACGCTGTCGACTTCAAGGCCGGCCATGGACAGGCGGGCGACCAGTTCGTCACGGGAGACTTGCGGGTTTACCCAACCGCGCAGCCACTGTTCACTGAATTTCATGCTGTTCTCCTGAAAGTTGCGTCGGGCATTGACCTAGCGGAATTGCGCGAGGAAGCGCAGGTCGTTGTCGAAGAACAGACGCAAATCGTTGACGCCATAGCGCAGCATGGCCAGGCGCTCGGCGCCCATGCCGAAGGCGAAGCCCTGGAACTCTTCAGGGTCGATGCCGGACATGCGCAGCACGTTCGGGTGGACCATGCCGCAGCCCATGACTTCGAGCCAGCCGGTCTGCTTGCACACGCGGCAGCCGTTGCCGGAACACATCACGCACTGGATATCGACTTCGGCGGACGGCTCGGTGAAGGGGAAGAACGACGGGCGGAAACGCACGGCCAGTTCTTTTTCGAAGAACACGCGCAGGAATTCTTCGATGGTGCCCTTGAGGTCGGCAAAGTTGATATCGCGATCGATCAGCAGGCCTTCGACCTGGTGGAACATCGGCGAGTGGGTGATATCCGAGTCGCAGCGGTAGACGCGGCCCGGGCAGACAATGCGGATGGGCGGCTGGGTGGACTCCATGGTCCGCACCTGCACCGGCGAGGTGTGGGTGCGCAGCAGCATGTTGGCATTGAAATAGAAGGTGTCGTGCATCGCCCGGGCCGGGTGGTGGCCGGGGATATTGAGCGCCTCGAAGTTGTGGTAGTCGTCTTCGACCTCTGGGCCTTCGGCGATGCCGTAGCCGATGTGGGTGAAGAACTGCTCGATGCGCTCGAGTGTACGGGTAATCGGGTGCAGGCCACCGGTGGTCTGGCCACGGCCTGGCAGGGTGACGTCAACGCATTCGGCAGCCAGGCGAGCGCTGAGCTCGGCTTCTTCAAAGGCGGCCTTGCGTGCGTTGAGCACCACGGTGACGCGTTCCTTGGCGTCGTTGATCAGCGCGCCGACTTTCGGCCGCTCTTCGGCTGGCAGGTTGCCCAGGGTCTTCATCACCTGGGTCAGCTCGCCTTTCTTGCCGAGATATTGAACCCGGATCTGTTCCAGGGCATTGATGTCTTCAGCGCGCTCTACGGCCTCAAGGGCTTGGGAGACCAGCGCATCCAGGTTTTCCATGTACAGACTCCAGATACGAAAATAGGGGAAGAGCTTTGAAGGCTCTTCCCCTATCGATGACGTTCAATGCCCGACGGCGCAAGCGCCGCCGGGTGATTGTCGCGGGTACTTAAGCCAGAACGGCTTTAGCTTTCTCGACAATCGCAGCAAACGCCGCTTTTTCGTTCACTGCCAGATCGGCCAGAACCTTACGGTCGATTTCGATCGACGCTTTTTTCAGGCCAGCAATCAGACGGCTGTAAGACAGACCGTTGTTGCGTGCACCAGCGTTGATACGAGCGATCCACAGTGCGCGGAACTGACGCTTCTTCTGGCGACGGTCACGGTAGGCGTATTGACCGGCCTTGATGACAGCCTGCTTGGCAACACGGAATACGCGCGAACGTGCACCGTAGTAACCTTTAGCCAGTTTCAGAATTTTTTTGTGACGCTTACGAGCGATAACGCCGCGCTTTACACGAGCCATGAGTAACTTCCTCTATCTTTGACCAGAATTAACGAACGCGCAGCATGCGCGCGACTTTCGCGACGTCAGACGGGTGCAGCATGCTGCTACCACGCAGTTGACGCTTACGCTTGGTCGACATTTTGGTCAGGATGTGGCTCTTGAAAGCGTGCTTGTGCTTGAAGCCGGTAGCCGTTTTCAGGAAACGCTTCGCAGCACCGCTTTTGGTTTTCATTTTTGGCATGTTGGAACTCCGCATTCGATAAAATTACACATAATCATCAGGCCTGCCGTGCCCGGGAGATTACTTCTTTTTCTTGGGGGCGATGACCATCATAAGCTGGCGTCCTTCCATCTTAGGATGCTGCTCAACGGTGCCGTATTCGGCGAGGTCAGCTTCGACCCGCTTCAACAGCTCCATGCCCAGCTCCTGGTGGGCCATCTCACGACCACGGAATCTCAGAGAGATTTTGGCCTTGTCCCCATCGGTAAGGAAACGTACCAGGTTGCGTAGTTTTACCTGGTAATCCCCATCCTCCGTCCCTGGACGAAACTTGATTTCTTTGATCTGGATGATCTTCTGGTTCTTCTTCGCCGCAGCCTGCTGCTTTTTCTTCTCGAAGAGGCTTTTGCCGTAGTCGAGGACCTTGCAGACAGGAGGTACGGCGTCGGCAGAAATTTCTACCAGATCCAGCTTCGCTTCTTCAGCGATACGAAGCGCTTCGTGGATCGAGACGATGCCCAGCTGCTCACCGTCAGCACCGATTAAGCGAACCTCTTGAGCCGAGATATTCTCGTTGATCGGGGCCTTCGGTGCAGCACGTTTATCGTTTCTCATTTCACGCTTAATAGTCATTACTCCGATTCTTGGCGACCACGCCGGGAAACCGCTTGTGTCAGCAGCTCAGCGAATTGCGCGACGGGCATGGAGCCCAGGTCTGCGCCTTCGCGAGTACGCACAGCGACGGTTTGCGTTTCGACTTCGCGATCCCCTATAACCAAAAGGTACGGGACCTTGAGCAAAGTATGCTCGCGGATTTTAAAGCCGATCTTCTCATTTCTCAAGTCCGACTTGGCACGGAAACCGCTACCGTTCAGAGATTTCTCTACCTGAAGGGCGAAATCGGCCTGTTTGTCGGTGATGTTCATGATCACCGCCTGGGTCGGCGCCAGCCAAGCCGGGAACACGCCAGCATAGTGCTCGATGAGCATGCCGATGAAGCGTTCGAACGAGCCGAGAATGGCGCGGTGCAGCATGACCGGGCGCTTACGGCTGTTATCTTCGGCGATGTAGCTGGCATCCAGACGCTCTGGGAGGTTCGGATCGTACTGCAGGGTACCACACTGCCAGTTACGGCCGAGGCAGTCGCGCAGGGTAAATTCGATTTTCGGGCCGTAGAAGGCGCCCTCGCCCGGTTGATATTCCCACTCCAGGCCCGATTCATTCAAGGCATCGGCCAGTGCACCTTCGGCACGGTCCCACAGCTCTTCAGAGCCCACACGCTTGGCTGGGCGGGTCGACAGCTTCATGGCGATGTCGCTGAAACCGAAGTCTTTGTAGACGTCCAGGGTCAGCTTGATGAAGTCGGCGGCTTCTTTCTTCACCTGGTCTTCGGTGCAGAAGATGTGCGCGTCGTCCTGGGTAAAGCCACGCACACGCATGATGCCGTGCAGGGCGCCGGACGGCTCGTTACGGTGGCAGGCACCGAACTCGGCCAGGCGCATCGGCAGGTCGCGGTACGACTTCAGGCCCTGGTTGAACACCTGCACGTGGCACGGGCAGTTCATCGGCTTGACCGCGTAGTCGCGGTTTTCCGACGAAGTGGTGAACATGTTCTCGGCGTAGTTGGACCAGTGGCCGGAACGCTCCCAGAGAATACGGTCAACGACCTGCGGGGTCTTGATCTCGAGGTAGTTGTTGTCGCGCTGGACCTTGCGCATGTACTGCTCGAGCACCTGATAGACGGTCCAGCCGTCCGGGTGCCAGAACACCATGCCCGGGGCTTCTTCCTGCAGGTGGAAGAGGTCGAGCTGCTTGCCGATCTTGCGGTGGTCGCGCTTTTCGGCTTCTTCGATGCGCTGGATGTAAGCAGCCAGCTGCTTCTTGTCAGCCCAGGCGGTGCCGTAGACGCGTTGCAGCTGCTCGTTCTTGGCATCGCCGCGCCAGTAGGCGCCGGACAGCTTGGTCAGCTTGAATGCCTTGAGGAAGCGCGTGTTCGGCACGTGCGGGCCGCGGCACATGTCGACGTATTCTTCGTGGTAGTACAGGCCCATGGCCTGTTCGTCCGGCATGTCTTCGACCAGGCGCAGCTTGTAGTCTTCGCCACGGGCCTTGAACACGTCGATGACTTCGGCGCGCGGGGTCATCTTCTTGACGACGTCGTAGTCCTTCTCGATCAGCTGCAGCATGCGCTTTTCGATGGCGGCCATGTCTTCTGGGGTGAAGGGGCGCTCATAGGCGATGTCGTAATAGAAGCCTTCGTCGATTACCGGGCCGATCACCATCTTGGCGGTCGGGTACAGCTGCTTCACTGCGTGGCCGATCAGGTGGGCGCACGAGTGACGGATGATCTCCAGTCCCTCTTCATCTTTAGGGGTGATGATCTGCAGGGTGGCGTCGTGAGTGATCAGGTCGCTAGCGTCAACCAGCTTGCCGTCAACCTTGCCGGCCAGGGTGGCCTTGGCCAGGCCTGCACCAATGGAGGCTGCGACTTCGGCTACGGATACGGCGTGATCAAACGAGCGTTGACTGCCATCGGGAAGAGTAATAGTGGGCATGGCGCCTCCTCTCCTAGTGGTGACCCCTACCAAAGGTCACGTGGGTTGGGATGAGCCAGTACAAGATCCGCGCTGTCTTTCTCAAGAGAAAGCCTGCCTCACAGTGGCAGAAGCCTTTCGGCTTACCAGGGGCGAACCAGAGTGACTGGAAAGTAAGAAATAGCTGCAGGCCGCGGCTGCGGGACTGCAAGCCGAGCATGCTAGCACGCGGGGTTGGGCGCTATGCAGAAATATTTGGAAATTACACCGCGGAGGTGAACTTCCGCGGAAAATTCCCTATCAGACTTTGGGAAGCATCCTACTCTTGATGAGACCTAAACCAAGGAGTGTCTGGTTATGAGATTTCCGTCTCTTCTGGCCCTGAGCGTTGCTGGCGCCCTGCTACTACCTGTGGCCGCCAATGCGGGTGAATTCCCGGCTGGCGCGAAGCAAAACTACATGACCCAGTGCACCGAGGCCGCCACCGGCCAGGGCCTGGACGCCAAATCGGCGCAGCAGCACTGCACCTGCGGCGCAACCGCTATCGAAAAGAATTTCAGCACTGAGGAAATCAAGGACCTGGACAGCAAGGATGGCGTTGACGCTGCACTGATGCAGAAGGCACAGAAGGTCGTACAGCAAGCGTGCATGAAGGGCTGAAACCATAAAGCCGGGGGTTCGCCACCCAGCGTTTGCGCTGGATCAACATTTGGCGAAGGTAAAAGGCGCTAGATGCGCAGAATTAGACTATGATGTGTCCGGTGCATCGAAGCCTCGGCAACATCGCACTACTGAAAAATATCAAATCTGGAGATTCACCCCATGTCCAATCGCCAAACCGGCACCGTTAAATGGTTCAATGATGAGAAAGGCTTCGGCTTCATCACCCCACAAGGCGGCGGCGACGACCTGTTCGTACACTTCAAGGCCATCGAATCTGACGGCTTCAAGAGCCTGAAAGAAGGCCAGACTGTTTCCTTCGTAGCCGAAAAAGGCCAGAAGGGCATGCAGGCTGCACAGGTTCGTCCGGAGTAATTCGGGTAGCTGTAAAAAAACCCGCCCTGGTGGCGGGTTTTTTTATGGGGTTTGCAAAGGCTCAACCACAGTTGACGCGCGTGACCACACCTTGCTCGTCCACATTCAGGTTCAGGCGTTCGGAGCGGTACTCCAGCGTTACCACGTCATGCGGCTTGAGGATACGTGCCATCTGCGAGCCACTGGCCTTGCGCGCCTGCTCCAGAAGCTCTGCACTGCCCGGCTTGCCGATGGCGAAATCGGCGCCGCTGGCCTCACAACGGCCGTCGTTGCCTGCTGGCGCGGCAGGGGCGCCACCACCAGAGTTGCCACCTGTACTGCAACCAGCCAGGACAGCAGCCACCGCCAGGGTTGCCAGGTAAGCACGGGTACGGAACATGAATCCTCCTAAAATCGATCTGGGCACTGTCTGATCCGACAGCTGCACGCATAGTTTGTTGCAGAACCGCACAAGTCTGCCTGAACACGCCCAAGGAGGCGAAATGCAATCGTGACCGGATTTTGCACAATGGGCTTGGTTTGCTGCGCAAAGCTTTTTATTCTTAAGTCGCAGAGTCATTGACGCAACGGCATGATTTACTGCAAAAAGTGGAGCGCACCGTGCCTCCGCCGAACACCAGGGTCCGGTGTTCGCCCTTCCGTCCCAGGCCCCCAGTGAGAGCCTTTCATGAGCAGCCACAGCATCGATGCCGATATAAAGGTCAAATGGGCCGAGGGCCAGAGCGCCTACAGCCCCAGCACACCGGAAGAGTTGCTATTGATTGCCATCGACCTGCTGGTACGCGATCGCGGCAGTGAAGCGGCGCGCAGCTTCATCGACCAGGTGCTCGAACGCTTCGCACCGCATCCGGCTATTGCAATCGAGCCAGGCGCACGCTGAGCAGGTCGAACACGCCCTGGGCGTCACCCTCCTCCACCCACATCACGTTGGCGGGCTGTTTGAGCACGCCATACCAGTCGGCGATGGTCTGCCCGAAGGTCGGGCCTTCGCGGCTGTCGATGGCCAGGTGAATGCGCCGGCCACTGAACAGTTCGGGCTTCAGCAGGTAGGCAATGACGCTGGCGTCGTGCACCGGCCCGCCAGGCATGCCGTACAGGTCCATGTCATGGGTAATGTAGGCGTTGAGAATGTCCACCACACGCTGGCTGGCCCGGTTGTTCACCGCTGCAAGCTGTTTGAGGCGTGCCTCGCTGGTGAGCAGTTTGTGGGTGACGTCCAGCGGCAGGTAGGTCAGCGGCACGCCACTGGCCAGCACCACCTCGGCGGCATGCGGGTCGGCGTAGAGGTTGAATTCTGCGGCGGGGGTGATATTGCCGCCATTGAAGTGGGCGCCGCCCATGACCACCACCTCTTTGATGCCTTTGGCGATTTCCGGGCGCTGGATGAGTGCCAGGGCCAGGTTGGTCTGCGGGCCGAGCATGGCGATGGTAATGCTGTTGGGCTTGGCGGCGCCGAGGGTGTCGACCAGGTACTGCACGGCATTGCCCTGGGCCAGGGGCTTTTTCGGCTCATGCACCGGAACGCCGGTCAGGCCTTCTTCGCCATGGACCTCGGCGGCGTAAATGGGGGCGCGCACCAGCGGGCGCCCTGCCCCGGCGTAGACGGGGATGTCTTCGCGGCCAGCCCATTCGCGGGCCAGGCGGGCGTTGCGTGAGGTTTTGTCGAGGCGCACGTTGCCGGCCACCGTGGTAATGGCGCGGATGTTCAGCTCATCGGGCGAGGCCATGGCCAGGAACAGCGCGACCACGTCGTCAGCGCCGGGGTCGGTGTCGATGATCAGGTCGCGTGGTGCGGCCTGGAGGGTGGTGGTGGCAGCTACAGCCATGAAAGTGAGTCCTTGTAGCAGGGGTTTGAGCATGAGGCACTCCTGTTGCCTTGGGGTATTTACCGGGTTTTGTAGGCGCGGCGATGCGCTCAGAACGTAACGCCTGAGATCAAAGCAATGTTGCTGTACGGCTGGCACTCCCCCGTGCGCACCACGGCCCGCGCGCTGCGTGAGAGCACTTTGAAATCTTCATGGGGCATCCATTCCCGTTTGCCCAACTTGCCGCGCAAGCGCTCGATTTCCACCAGCCCGGGCGGCACCACTTTCTGCATTTCCTCGGCCAGCACATGCCGCTCCACCTGCAACTCGCTCAGCACCACGCGCAAGACACTGGCGAAATCCGGTATGCCCGGGGTCAACGCCAGGTCGATCAGCTCAACGCCCGGCGGCACCGGCAACCCGGCATCGCCGATCACCAGAATGTCGCCATGCCCCAACCCCGCAATGACCCGTGACAGGGCGACATTCAGCAGCGCGGTCTTCTTCATGGCTGCAGCTGCGCAAGGTAAGGGATCGACGGCTGCGCCCCGGCGCGAGTGACCGACAAGGCCGCGGCGCGCTGGCCGAGCGCGATTGCCTCGCCCTCCTCCAGCCCGCACACCAGGGCGGCAGCAAAGCCACCGATGAAGGTGTCGCCTGCCGCCGTGGTGTCCAGCGGTTGCACGGTGGGCGCGGGAAAGTGCCGATGGCCCTGTTCGGTCACCAGCAAGGCGCCTTGGGCGCCGAGGGTGATGATCACTTTGCCAGCCCCCAGTTGCAGCAGCCGTTCGCCGGCGCGCCGGGCACTGGCCTGATCGCTGACGGCGATCCCGGTCAGGGCTTCGGCCTCGCTTTCGTTGGGCGCCAGGTAATCGATATGAGCGAACCATGCCGGTGGCAACGGCCCGGTGGCGGGTGCCGGGTTAAGAATGACCTGCTTACCCAGCTCACGCCCCCTCGCCAACGTCCAGGCTACGGTGTCGTAGGGCACCTCCAGCTGGCAGATGATAACCTCGGCCGCTTGCAGCAGCGCGTCGAAGCGCTGCACCGCCTGCGGTGTCAGCAAACCATTGCCGCCAGGGATGATGACAATGCAATTCTGGCTGGCGGCATCGACGGTGATCAGCGCCACACCACTGGAAACCCCTTCGCACACGCTCACTGCCTGGCAGTCGATACCTTCTACTTCCAGCGCCTTGCGCAGTTGCTGGCCGTAGGCGTCGTCGCCCACGTTGCCGATCATCGCCACGCTGCCGCCCAGCCGCGCCACCGCCACCGCCTGGTTGGCACCCTTGCCGCCGGGCACGGTGAAAAAGGCCTCGCCGGGCAGGGTCTCACCGGCCCGTGGCAGGCGCTGGGCGCGGGCCACCAGGTCCATGTTGAGGCTACCGACCACCACTACCTTGGCATGCATGGGAATTCCTTAGCGGTAATCATTGAACAGGTCCGGGCGTGGCCCGGTGGACTCGCGCTGCACGATGCGCGGGGCGACGATGCGTTGCTCCGCCGAGCCTTGCCGAGGCGTGGCGATGCGTGAAAGCAGCAACGCAGCAGCGTTTTCGCCCAGCTCGCGGATCGACTGGCCCACGGTAGTCAGCGGCGGGTACACGTAGCGGCTAAGCTCGATGTCATCGAAGCCGATCACCGACAGCTCGCCCGGTACGTTGATATTGCGCTCGGCCGCAGCGCGCAGCACGCCAAAGCCGATCATGTCGTTGCCGGCAAAAATCGCCGTAGGCCGGTTGCCATCCAGCAACTGTGCAGCCGCCCCGTGGCCGCCCGGGCTGGTGAAGTCGCAATGCAGCACGCGGCTCGCCCCCACCGCCGCGCCCGCCTCGCCCATGGCGCGACGGAAACCGGCCAGCCGCAGTTGGCTGACGCCGGTTTCGGCCGGGCCGCCGATGTAGGCGATGTCGCGATGGCCAAGCTCAAGCAGGTGGCGGGTGGCGAGGTAGGCGCCGTGCTCGTGGTCGATGCGTACCAGGTCGGCGTCAACGCCATCCAGCTCACGGTCGACGATGACCATCGGCGTGCGCACGCAGGCCAGGCTGTGCAGCAGATCGCTGTCCTCGCCCACGGACGCCACCACCAGGCCGTCGATACGTTTTTCCAGCAGCACACGCAGGTAGCTGCGCTGCTTTTGCGGGTTGTCGTCGGAGTTGCACAGGATCACGCAGTAGCCGTTACGCTCGCAGGCGTCTTCGATGCCTCGTGCCAGTTCGGCGAAATACGGGTTCACGCTGTTGGGCACCAGCAAACCGATGGTGGCGGTGCTGCGCGCCTTGAGCGAACGCGCCACGGCACTGGGCACGTAGTCGAGTTCGACGATGGCGGCCTCGACCTTCAGGCGCACCTGTTCACTGACGGGGCGGGTCTTGTTCAGTACATGGGACACGGTGGTGTAGGAAATACCCGCCAGTGCCGCGACGTCTTTAATGGTTGCCATGTTTTCAGTTCCGCCGGCCTGCACGCCGGCTACGGTAAGTGTCGAGCACCACGGCGATGACGATCACCGCCCCGGTGATGATGCGTTTGGTGGGTTCCGATGCGCCGATCTGCGCAAGCCCTGCGGCCAGCACCGAGATGATCAGCACGCCAAAGAAGGTACTGATCACCGAGCCGCGCCCGCCCATCAGGCTGGTGCCACCGATTACCACGGCGGCGATCACCTGCAGCTCCAGGCCCGACCCGGCGTTGGGGTCGGCGGCTTCCAGGCGCGAGATCTGGAACAGCGCTGCCAGGCCGGCGAGCAGGCCCATCAGGGCGAACACCAGCACTTTGTAGGGGCGCGGGTCGATGCCGGCCAAGCGCACGGCCTCTTCATTGGTGCCGATACCGATCAGGTAGCGGCCGAACACTGTGCGGGTCAGCACCAGGTGCGCCAGCACGATCACCAGCAAGGCGATGATAAAGGCCGGCGAGATGCCGAACGCGACCGGTTCGGAGAACCAGGCGTAGGCGTCGCCGATATAGGCGGTACGCGAGTCGGTGAACTGATAGGCCAGGCCGCGCGCCATCTCCAGTACGCCGAGCGAGACAATGAACGAGGGGATGCGCCAGGCCACGGTGACACCACCGGTGATGCTGCCAGCCAGGGCGGCCACGGCCATGCCGAGCAGCGCCGAGGGCAGCACGCCCCAGCCCCAGCCGAGAATGGCCACGCTGACCGTGGAGGCCGCCAGCGCCAGCACCGAACCGACCGACAGGTCGATGCCGCCGATGATCAGCACGAAGGTCATGCCGACCGCGAGCACCATCAGGTCGGGGATCTGGTTGGCCAGGGTGCTGAAGGTGGCGTACGACCAGAAGTGGCTGCTGAGAAACGAGAACAGCACGATCATCGCCAATAAGGCGCCGGCCAGGCCCAGGTAGGTGCCCAGGCCGAAATACGTGCCAGTGCGGCGCACGGGGGCGGCGCTTTGGCTGTCGAGAGGGGTGGTTTTCATGCATCCATCCTGGGCGCTGCGTCATGCAGCAGTGCGTCACGTTTCTGATAGCCGGCAAAAGCGGCGGCAAGTAGCTGGTCCTGGCTCCAGTGGTCACGCTCGAACGTGTCGATCAGGCGGCCTGCCGACAGCACGGCAATGCGGTCGCAGATCAGCATCAGCTCGCGCAGGTCGCTGGACACCACCACCAGGGCCTTGCCCTGGCGCGCCAGTTCAGCCAGCAGGCCGTAGATGTCGAATTTGGCGCCGACGTCGATGCCACGGGTCGGCTCGTCAAACAGCAGCACCTGGCAATCACGCTCCAGCCAGCGGCCGATCACCACCTTCTGCTGGTTGCCGCCCGACAATTCACCCACGGCCTGGTGCGGGCCGGCGCTGCGGATGCGCATGGCCTGGATCTGGCGCTCGGCCAGGGCCCTTTCTGCCGCGCCGTCGAGCACACCGGCACGCGATACCGCGCCAAGGTTGCCCAAGGCGATATTGGCGCTGATCGACTGGGTCAACAGCAGGCCTTCGCCTTTGCGGTCTTCGGTAATCAGGGCGATGCCGGCTTTTACCGCCGCCTTGGGTGAGTCGATCGTCACGGCCTGTGGCGGCTGGCCCAGCGCGATGCTGCCGCTGTCGGCGCGGTCGGCACCGTAGATCAGGCGCAGCAGCTCGGTGCGGCCGGCGCCGATCAGGCCGGAGATACCGAAGATCTCCCCTGCCCTGACCTGGAATGACACGTCGCGCACCTTGTCGCCGCGGCTGAGCCGATCGACCTGCAGCAAGGGCGCGCCAATCTCGCGGCGGCCCAGATCGATGTGTTCGCCCAGCTCGCGGCCGACCATCAGGTTGACCAACTCGGTGCTGCTGTAGCGCTGGATCGGTTCGTCGCACACCAGCTTGCCGTCGCGCAGCACCACAATCCGCTGCGCCACGCGCTGCAGTTCTTCAAGGCGATGGGAGATATAGACGATGGCCACGCCGCGCTGGCGCAGGCGCTCGATCTGGGTGAACAACAGCTCCACCTCGCGGGCGGTTAGCATGGCAGTGGGTTCGTCGAAGATCAGCACGTGGCAATCGCCGATCAGGTTGCGGGCAATCTCGACCATCTGCTGATGGCCGATGCCCAGCTCGCCGACTGGCGTGTCCGGGTCGATGGCGTCCAGGCCGACCTGGGCCATGGCCGCCGTGGCCAGTTGGCGCAGGCGCTTGTGGCTGATCCAGCCGAAGCGGCTAGGTAGGTTGTCGAGGAACAGGTTTTCGGCCACGGTCAACGTCGCCAGCAGGTTGAGCTCCTGCATGACCATGCGCACACCGAGGCGCTCGGCCTCGCTGCGGCTGCCGGGTGCGTAGGCCTGGCCGCGGTAGGTCATGTGCCCGGTGGTGGGCACTTCCAGGCCACTGATGAGCTTGGACAAGGTGCTCTTGCCGGCGCCGTTCTCGCCCGTCAGGGCCAGCACTTCACCGGCCCGCAGGCTCAGGCAGACATCACCAAGCACGGGCTGGGCGTAGGTCTTGCCCAGCCCGCTGGCGGCGAGCACCACTTGATTTGCCGTAGCAGGCATGGCCCTCTCTCCTGGCGGGTATCAGGGCTGGGTGATGAGTTCGACCGGGGTCTGGATGACGTTGTCGGCATCCACACCCGGCTTCTCGCCGTTGATCATCTTCAGCGCCGCCTGGATACCGAACACCGCCTGCTGGCTGGCGGCCTGGTCGAGGGTGGCGAGCACGCGGCCGTCCTTGAGCATTGGCTTGATGGCATTGATGTTGTCGTAACCGACCACTTGTACCTTGCCGGCCTTGCCTGCCGCACGCACCGCCGACACTGCGCCCAGGGCCATGCTGTCGTTGCCGGCCAGCAGAGCCTTGAGCTCGGGGTATTCGTTGAGCATGGCGGCGGCGACGGCGTTGCCTTTGTCGATTTCCCAGTTGCCGGATTGCACCGCGACGATCTTCATCTGCGCAGCGTCCATGGCATCTTTGAAGCCTGCCGTGCGCTGCTGGGCGTTGGTGGTGGTCGACACGCCTTCGATGATGCCAACTTGGTCACCGGCCTTGAGCTTTTGCTGGGCCAGGTAGTCACCGACCATGCGTGCGCCCTTGCGGTTGTCGGGGCCGACGAAGGGCACGCTGATGCCTTTGCTCTTGAGCAACTCAGGGTCGAGGCGGTTGTCGATGTTGATCACCACCACGCCTTTGTCCATGGCTTTTTTAACCGCAGAAACCAGGGCCTTGGAGTCCGCTGGCGCAATCACCAGCGCCTTGACCCCCGAGTTGACCATGTTCTCGACGATGCGGATCTGCTCGCCGGTGTCGGTTTCGTTCTTGATGCCGTTGGCGACCAGCTCGAAATCATTGGCGTGGGCTTTTTGATAATCCTTGGCGCCGTCTTCCATGGTGCGGAAGAATTCGTTGGCCAGGGACTTCATCACCAGGGCGACTTTGGGCTTTTCTTCGGCATGGGCCGCAGACAGCGGCAGGGCCAGGGAAAGGGTGGAGACGACAGCGAGGGCCAGCAGACGACCGGGGAACGGCAGTTTCATGGACGATGACTCCGAATCTTGTGTTTTTTATCGGATCGCAAACGTTTGCGTTGACTCACTATGGAAACAGGACCTGGTTTTGTCAAATCCGTTTGGCTGGCTGGGCCTGAGTCACGCCTGGGGCAGAGTATCCGGAATTTATCCGAAAAACCGAACAGGTTTTCCTATGCTTGTTCGGGATCCCGAATTAAACCTGATGTTTGTAGGAGCGGCCTTGCGTCGCGAAAGGGCCGCATAGCGGCCCCGGGATATCTGCAGCGACGCATAAATCCGGGGGCCGCCTTGCGGTCCTTTCGCGACGCAAGGCCGCTCCTACCACGAGCCACATCTGGGCTGGTACGAAACATGCCTGGCGTTAGTTGCACTTCAGCAATCGCCTCATTAGGAAGAGAGAACAATAACTATGAATGCTGCACTTAAAACCTTTGCCCCCAGCGCACTCGCTCTGCTGCTGATCCTGCCGGCCACGGCTTCGGCCAAGGAAGCCGAAACCCAACAGAAACTGGCCAACGTGGTCATCCTCGCCACCGGCGGCACCATTGCCGGCGCGGGCGCCAGCGCGGCCAACAGCGCCACCTACCAGGCCGCCAAGCTTGGCGTCGACAAGCTGATCGCCGGCGTGCCGGAGCTGGCAGGCCTGGCCAATGTGCGCGGCGAACAGGTGATGCAGATCGCCTCCGAGAGCATCACCAACGAAGACCTGCTGAAACTGGGCAAACGCGTCGCCGAACTGGCCGAGAGCAACGACGTCGACGGCATCGTCATCACCCACGGCACCGACACCCTGGAAGAGACCGCCTACTTCCTCAACCTGGTAGAGAAGACCGACAAGCCCATCGTGGTGGTCGGCTCGATGCGCCCCGGTACCGCCATGTCGGCAGACGGCATGCTCAACCTGTACAACGCCGTGGCCGTGGCCAGCGACAAGCAGTCGCGCGGCAAAGGCGTACTGGTGACCATGAACGATGAAATCCAGTCCGGCCGCGATGTCAGCAAGTCGGTCAACATCAAGACCGAAGCGTTCAAGAGCGCCTGGGGCCCGATGGGCATGGTGGTGGAAGGCAAATCCTACTGGTTCCGCCTGCCGGCCAAGCGCCACACGGTCAATTCGGAATTCGACATCAAGCAGATCAGCAGCCTGCCTGCCGTCGACATCGCCTACGGCTACGGCAACGTGACCGACACCGCCTACAAGGCGCTGGCGCAGAACGGCGCCAAGGCGATCATCCATGCCGGCACCGGCAATGGCTCGGTGTCGTCGCGGGTAGTGCCGGCGCTGCAAGAGCTGCGCAAGAACGGCGTGCAGATCATCCGTTCGTCCCACGTCAACCAAGGCGGTTTCGTGCTGCGTAACGCCGAGCAGCCTGACGACAAGAACGACTGGGTCGTGGCCCACGACCTCAACCCGCAAAAAGCCCGCATCCTGGCCATGGTGGCAATGACCAAGACCCAGGACAGCAAAGAGCTGCAGCGTATCTTCTGGGAATACTGAGTGCTGTAGCAGCAAGGCCGGTGCGCTGCCTGCGCCGGCCCTTCCCTTCAGCCAAGCCTACGGCGCAACGCGCTTGAGCTCATTCAGCAAGCCCATCAGTTGCTCCAGCTTGTCTTCGCCGAACTGCTGCTGGATCTTGCGGTAGTTGGCCTCCATACCCTCGCGCATCGACTCGAAGCAGGCCTCGCCACGCTCGGTCAGGCTCACGAACATGCGCCGCTGGTCCTGGGCGGCCTTTTGCCGGCGCACCAGGCCGTCGCGTTCAAGCCGGCTCAATACACCGGTCATGCTCGGCTTGAGAATGCAAGCCAGGTGCGCAAGCTGGTAGCTTTCCAGCTCGCCCTGCTGGCTGAGGATACGGATGACTCGCCACTGTTGTTCGGTCAGGTCATGTTCGTTGAGCAACGGCCTGAAAAATGCCATCGCAGCCTCCCTGGCCTGCAGCAGGCTCAGCGTCAGCGAGGGTTGAGTCTTGGTCATGTTGGCGCCTGTAATAGGAGTACAGCGGGCAAGATTAGGGGCATAGACGAAAAGGGACAAGGCACCTGGAAAGTGCAATCTGTTCCATGGAAAACCCATTCAAGGCCAAGGGGCAAGCTGCGACCATCCGGATCAAACACTCACAACCCGATCCGGGCGTACCGACGTGGCCATATCACTGCAACTGGGCTTGCCGCTGGCGGTATTCGCCGGGCGTGAGCTTGGCGTAACGGTTGAAGAACCGGCTGAAATAGGCCGGGTCCTTGAAGCCCAGCTGGTAGCAGATTTCGTTTGCCGTGCTGCCGGAAAACAACAGCAGGCGCTTGGCCTCCTGCATCAGCCGCTCAAGCACCAGGCGTTTGGACGGCAAGTCGGCAATGCGTCGGCACACATCGTTAAGGCGTGCTTCGGTCACGCCGATCTGTTGTGCGTATTGCGCCAGCGGCCAATGCTCAAGGTAGTGCGCCTCGATCAGCGCATTGAAGCGGTGGAAGATTTTCAGGTCTTCATGCCGGGCCGGCGTCGACTCCAGCGAGTTGGGGCACAGCCGCAGCAAGCTGACCATGATCAGCCGGGTCAGCGACTGCAGCGCCGCCTCCCGCCCCGGGTGGGGGCTGGCAAACTCATCACTGAGCGCATCCAGCCAGCGCTCCAGCCGGCGCGCTTCGGCCGTGTACGCGGCCGGCACGTTGCCCAGGGCAACGCAGGCAGGCTGCACCTGCACCCCCGCCGGCAGCAGGCTGGCGTCCGCTTCGATCAATTGCCAGACCAGCTGCTGACGCACCGTCAGCACATGGCCGTCGCTGTCTGCCTCGGTGACGAAGGCGTGCGCCACCGTCGGCGGCGTCAGGAAAAACATCGGCCCCGACTCGATGTACTGCTGATCGTCCAGGTACACCCGCACCGTGCCGGACTTCACGTAATGCACCTGGAAAAACCGGTCGTGACGGTGCACGGGCATGTTGCGCCCGAAGAACCCGGCAAGGTTGCCCAGCCGGTCGTAATGCACCTCGCTGTCACTGTAGCGCTGGTCGTAGACCTGGCCGATGTTGATGTTCGGAATCGGATGCCGATCGCTCATGCCTGCTTACCCGCAAATCGCTTGACCGTGTTGACGTTCACCCATGGTGCCCCGGCTGCCCGGCAGATACCACTGACGGATGTGTTGACCTTCGTTAACATATTAACTATAACATTAACACGTTAACAATCTCGGCAGAGCGACCACCGCCCTGCACCGCCTGGAGAAAAGCATGAGCCATGCCCTGCATGACGTTGCGACCGGCACCCTGTTCGGCGTTGCGCTGAACTACCAGGGTCTGCTGCAGCAGCACGAAGCGGCGTTTCACGAAGCGCCCTACAAACAACCGCCCGTCAAGCCGGTGCTGTTCATCAAGACGCCCAACACCCGCAATCACCATGAGGGCAATGTGCTGTACCCGGCCGGTGTCGAACGCCTGCAACCGGGCCCTGCGCTGGGCGTGGTAATTGGCAAGGACGCCAGCCGGGTCAGCGCCGAAGACGCGCTGGGCTATGTGGCGGGCTATACCATCGTCAACGAAATCAGCCTGCCTGAAACCAGCTACTACCGCCCTGCGGTCAAGGCCAAGTGCCGCGATGGCTTCTGCCCGGTCGGCCCCGAGCTGGTGCCTGCGGCCCAGGTCGCCAACCCGGACGCCCTCGGCCTGCGCCTGTGGGTCAACGGTGAACTGCGCCAGCACAACACCACCGCCAACTGCGTGCGCACAGTGGCCCAGTTGATCGCCGAGCTCAGCGAATTCATGACCCTGCATGCAGGCGACATCCTGATCACCGGCACCCCCGAAGGCCGCGTCGATGTGCAGCCAGGCGATCGCGTCGAGGTCGAGATCGACGGCCTGGGCAAGCTCACCAACCACATCGTCGCCGAATGAGGACTCACCCTGTGAAACACGCCCGTATCCAGTTCGACGGCCAAGCCCACACCGTCACCGTCGAAGACGAGCACCTGCGCCTGGCCGACGGCCGCCTGGTGCATGAAGACCAGGTGACCTGGTTGCCGCCGGCCACCGGCAGCATGTTCGCCCTTGGCCTGAACTACGCCGACCACGCTGCCGAGCTTGCCTTCTCGCCGCCCACCGAGCCATTGGCGTTCATCAAGTCGCCCGGCACCTACACCGGCCACAAGCAGGTCACCTGGCGCCCGGACAACGTCGCCTACATGCACTACGAGTGCGAGTTGGTCGCGGTCATCGGTAAAGCGGCGAAGAACGTCAAGCGCGAGGACGCCCTGGGCTACGTTGCCGGCTACACCGTTTGCAACGACTACGCCATCCGCGACTACCTGGAGAACTACTACCGCCCCAACCTGCGGGTGAAGAACCGCGACGCCACCACCCCGGTCGGCCCGTGGATCGTCGACGCCGCCGACGTGCCGGATGTAAGCAACCTGAAACTGCGCACCTGGATCAACGGCGAGCTGAAGCAGGAAGGCAGCACCTCGGACATGATCTTCGACATCCCCTACCTGATCGAATACTTCTCCAGCTTCATGACCCTGCAACCTGGCGACATGATCGCCACCGGCACCCCAGAGGGCCTGGCCGACGTGGTGCCGGGCGATGAAGTGGTGGTGGAGGTAGAAGGCGTCGGCCGCCTGGTCAACCGTATCGTCAGCGAAGCTGACTTCTTCAAGAACAACAAGGCATCAGCAGCATGATCAAGCACTGGATCAACGGCCGTGAGGTCGAGAGCAAAGACACCTTCGTCAACTACAACCCGGCCACCGGCGATGCCATCTGCGAAGTCGCCAGCGGCGGTGCCGAGGAAGTGGCCCAGGCGGTTGCTGCGGCCAAGGAAGCCTTCCCCAAATGGGCCAACACCCCAGCCAAGGAACGCGCCCGCCTGATGCGCAGGCTGGGTGAGCTGATCGAGCAGAACGTGCCGAAACTGGCCGAGCTGGAAACCCTCGATACCGGCCTGCCGATCCACCAGACCAGGAACGTGCTGATCCCGCGTGCCTCGCACAACTTCGACTTCTTCGCCGAAGTGTGCACGCGCATGGACGGCCACAGCTACCCGGTCGACGACCAGATGCTCAACTACACCCTGTACCAGCCGGTGGGTGTCTGCGCCCTGGTGTCGCCGTGGAACGTGCCATTCATGACCGCCACGTGGAAGACCGCGCCGTGCCTGGCGCTGGGCAACACCGCAGTGCTGAAGATGAGCGAGCTGTCGCCGCTGACCGCCAATGAACTCGGCCGCCTGGCCGTCGAAGCCGGCATCCCGAACGGCGTGCTCAACGTGATCCAGGGCTATGGCGCCACTGCCGGCGATGCGCTGGTGCGTCACCCGGACGTGCGGGCGATTTCGTTCACCGGCGGCACCGCCACCGGCAAGAAGATCATGCAGACCGCAGGCCTGAAGAAGTACTCGATGGAGCTGGGCGGCAAGTCGCCGGTGCTGATCTTCGAGGATGCCGACCTAGAGCGCGCCCTGGACGCGGCCCTGTTCACCATCTTCTCGCTGAACGGCGAACGCTGCACCGCCGGCAGCCGCATCTTCATCCAGGAAAGCGTGTACCCGCAGTTCGTGGCCGAGTTCGCTGCCCGCGCCAAGCGCCTGATCGTCGGTGACCCGACCGACCCGAAAACCCAAGTCGGCTCGATGATCACCCAGCAGCACTACGACAAGGTCACCGGCTACATCCGCATCGGTATCGAGGAAGGTGCACGCCTGGTCGCAGGCGGCCTGGAACGCCCGGCCAACCTGCCAGCGCACCTGGCCAAGGGGCAGTTCATCCAGCCGACCGTGTTCGCCGACGTGAACAACAGCATGCGCATCGCCCAGGAAGAAATCTTCGGCCCGGTGGTGTGCCTGATCCCGTTCAAGGACGAGGCCCAAGCGCTGCAGCTGGCCAACGACACCGAGTACGGCCTGGCCTCCTACATCTGGACCCAGGACATCGGCAAGGCCCACCGCCTGGCGCGCGGCATCGAAGCCGGCATGGTGTTCATCAACAGCCAGAACGTACGTGACCTGCGCCAACCGTTCGGTGGCGTGAAAGGCTCCGGCACCGGTCGCGAAGGCGGGCAATACAGCTTCGAAGTGTTCGCCGAGATCAAGAACGTGTGCATTTCCATGGGCAGCCACCACATCCCGCGCTGGGGCGTGTGATCATCCTCCTGCAGCGCCGAGCAAACCCGCCCCGGCGCTGCGGGACTTACAAGAATAAGGAGTCTGATCATGGGTAAAGTGGCGCTCGCAGCCAAAATCACTCACGTGCCCAGCATGTACCTGTCCGAGCTGCCTGGCCCGCGTCAGGGCTTTCGGCAAGCCGCCATCGACGGGCACTACGAGATCAGCCGACGCTGCCGTGAGCTGGGGGTCGACACGATTGTGGTGTTCGACACCCACTGGCTGGTCAATGCCAACTACCACATCCTCTGTGGTGAGCACTTCAAGGGGGTCTACACCTCCAACGAACTGCCGCACTTCATCAGCAACATGGCGTACGAGTTCCCGGGCAACAAGGACCTGGGGCTGATCCTGGCCGAAGCGTGCAACCGCTTCAACGTCGAGACCATGGCCCACCACGCCACCACCCTGGGCCCGGAGTACGGCACCCTGGTACCGATGCGCTACATGAACCAGGACCAGCACTTCAAGGTGGTCTCGGTCTCGGCGCTGTGCACCTCCCACTACCTGGCCGACAGTGCCCGCCTCGGCTGGGCCATGCGCAAGGCCGTGGAAGACCACTACGACGGCACCGTGGCGTTCCTGGCCAGCGGTTCGCTGTCCCACCGCTTCGCGCAGAACGGCCAGGCGCCGGACTTCGCCACCAAGGTGTGGAGCCCATTCCTGGAAACCCTGGACCACCGCGTGGTGAAGATGTGGGAAAACGCCGAATGGGAGGACTTCTGCGGCATGCTCCCCGAATACGCTGCCAAGGGCCACGGCGAAGGGTTCATGCATGACACCGCGATGCTGCTCGGTGCATTGGGCTGGTCGAAGTACGACGGCAAGGCGGACGTGGTAACGCCCTACTTCGGCTCGTCGGGCACCGGCCAGATCAACGCGATCTTCCCTGTCACGCCTCAGGATGGTTCGGCCATTCCCGCCGCACAGGCCGCCAACCCGGCCGCTGTGCTTTCCACCAGCCGCCTGTGACCCCGCTGCCTGGCCGCCCTGCCCGGCGGCCAGGCATTTCTGCCCTGAGGATGCCCTTCATGCCACACCTGGTTCTGCTCTACACCCCCGACCTGGAAGCCGACGCCGACATCCCGGCCCTGTGCCGCGCCCTGGCCGACACCATGCTTGAACAGCGCGATGCCGCCGGCAAGGCGGTATTCCCCACCGGCGGTACGCGCGTGCTGGCCTACCCCGCCGCCCACTGCGCGGTGGCCGATGGCAACGGCGACTATGGCTTCCTGTACGCCAACCTGCGGATGGGCAGCGGCCGCGCTGCCGAGGTTCACAAAACGGTGGGCGACAGCCTGCTGCAAGTGCTCAAACAACGCCTGGACAGGCTGCTGCAGCAACGCCCGATCGGCATCACCGTGCAGATCGACGAGAGCACCGCGCAGGTCTACGACGCCAAGCACAGCACCCTGCACCCGCTGTTCAACAGGCCGGCCTGAAGCCACCGCCAGCCCCTCTCAACGTCTCCTCCACTACAAGTACAAGAATATGAGCACACTGGAGCACGCCTCGCGCAGCACGGCGCAAGCCACACTCATCGACAGTACACACCGGGCCATCACCTGGCGGCTGATGCCGCTGCTGCTGGTGTGTTACCTGTTCGCCCACCTGGACCGCATCAACATCGGCTTCGCCAAGATGCAGATGAGCCAGGACCTGCACCTGTCCGACACGGTCTACGGGCTGGGCGCCGGGCTGTTTTTCATTGCCTACGCGCTGTTCGCCGTGCCCAGCAACCTGATGCTCGAACGCTTCGGCCCACGGCGCTGGATCGCCAGCCTGATGGTGGTGTGGGGCGCGCTGTCGACCTGCATGCTGCTGATCGAGAGCAGCAGCGCGTTCTACCTGCTGCGCTTCGCCCTGGGCGCGGCCGAAGCCGGGTTCTTCCCAGGCATTCTGGTGTACCTCAACCGTTGGTACCCGGCCGGCCGCCGGGCGCAGATCACCGCGCTGTTCGCCATCGCCGTGCCGCTGGCGGGGGTGGTCGGCGGGCCGCTGTCTGGCGGTATTCTGGCGTTCATGCATGACGCTGCGGGCCTGCGTGGCTGGCAGTGGATGTTCCTGCTCGAAGGCGCACCGGTCATCCTGCTTGGCCTGGTGGTGCTGGCCACCCTGCCGGAACGCTTCGAGCAGGTGAGCTGGCTCGACGCGCAGCAAAAAGCCGCCCTGCGCGCCCAGTTCGGCCAGGAAGAACAGCGCAAGCCGGTTACCTCGTTCGCCGGCATCCTCGCCAGCCCTGCGCTGTGGTTGCTAGTGGCGGTGTACAGCGCGGTGATGCTGGCGGTGAACACCCTGGCATTCTGGATGCCCAGCCTGATCCACACCGCCGGCATCGCCAGCGACGCCAGTGTCGGCCTGCTCAGCGCCGTGCCGTACCTGGCCGGCTGCGTATTCATGCTGGCCTGCGGGCGCTCGTCCGACCGCCACCGCGAGCGCCGCTGGCACTTGTCCATCCCGCTGTTGATGGCCGCTGCCGGTATCGCGATCGCCGCCCTTGCGCCCTCTCAGCCGCTGCCGGTATTGGCCGGCCTGGTACTGGCAGGCATGGGTGCGAGCGCCGCCCTGCCGATGTTCTGGCAACTGCCACCGGCGTTTCTCAATGACCGCACCCAGGCGGCTGGTATTGCCCTGATCAGCTCGCTGGGCAGCATCGCCTCGTTCGCTACACCGTACTTCATCGGCTGGGTCCGCGACACCACGCAAAGCGCCAGCCTTGCGCTGTATGTGCTCGCCACTTTCATCACCCTCGGCGGCCTGCTGGTGCTGCGCACCCGCGCCGCCATCGTCAACCCTTGAACGCAGAGACTCTGACCATGCTTGATAACGCTTTTATCCAACAGGCGGCCGAGCGCCTCGACCAGGCCGAGCGCACGCGCGAACAGGTGCGCCAGTTCTCGCTCGACCAACCCGCTATCACTATCGAAGATGCCTACGCCATCCAGCGCGCCTGGGTCGCCAAGAAGATCGCGGCCGGGCGCAAGCTGGTCGGCCACAAGATCGGCCTGACCTCACGCGCCATGCAGGTGTCGTCGAACATCACCGAGCCTGACTACGGCGCCCTGCTGGACGACATGCTGTTCGATGAAGGCACCGACATCCCCTTCGAGCGGTTCATCGTGCCGCGCGTCGAAGTGGAGCTGGCCTTCATTCTCGGCAAGCCGCTCAAGGGCCCGAATGTCACGGTGTTCGATGTACTGGACGCCACCGAGTGGGTGATCCCTGCGCTTGAGATCATCGACGCCCGTATCCAGCAGGTCGACCCGCAGACCCAGGCCACACGCAAGGTGTTCGACACCATTTCCGACAACGCCGCCAATGCGGGCGTGGTAATGGGCGGGCGCGCCGTGCGCCCCACCGAGATCGACCTGCGCAAGGTGCCGGCCGTGCTGTACCGCAACGGCGTGATCGAGGAGTCCGGGGTCAGCGCTGCGGTGCTCAATCACCCGGCCAAGGGCGTCGCCTGGCTGGCCAACAAGCTGGCCGCGTATGACGTCACGCTGCAACCGGGGCAGATCATCCTGGGTGGCTCCTTCACGCGCCCGGTGGCCGCACGGCCGGGCGACACCTTCCACGTCGACTACGACCTGCTCGGCTCGATTGCCTGCCGTTTCGTCTGAGGACTTGCCCATGGACATGCCCGTCAACCGTTTCAAACAACGCCTGCGCAGTGGCGAGGCGCAGATCGGCCTGTGGCTCGGCCTGGCCGATGCATACTGCGCGGAGCTTGCCGCCAACGCCGGT
>NZ_JANIAG010000073.1:0-26169 GCF_028682155.1 Pseudomonas sp. 39004 | reverse complement strand
GCCCCGCGAAGAGGCCAGTACTGCCAATAAAGCGCTTACAGGCTGAAATCACCCTCAGCCGCCAGCTCGCTCAGCGGCCGGCGTGGGCTTGGCACCTCACGCGCCTGCAGTGCCTCGGCCAGGGTCGCCTTGTCGCCCAGCTTGCCGATCGCGATCATGGCATGCAGCTCGTAACCTTCAGGCACTTTGAGTTCGGTACGCGCCAGTGCCTTGTCGAAACCGGCCATGCCGTGGGTGTGCCAGCCGCTGATGCTGGCCTGCAGGGCCAGGTGCCCCCAGGCGGAACCGGTATCGAAGGTGTGCCACAGGGCCGGGCTCTCTTCCGCGGCGCCAGGCGCTGCGAAGGTGGTCTTGGAAATGATCAGCACCAACGCCGAAGCCTGTTGCGCCCAGCTGCGGTTGAAGGGCACCAGCAGGTTCAGGTAGCGCTCCCAGTTCGGCGTATCGCGACGGGCATAGAGGAAGCGCCAAGGCTGCGAGTTGTACGCCGACGGCGCCCAGCGCGCGGCTTCGAGGAAGCTCAGCAGGGTTTCTTCGCTGATCGGCTCGGCAGTGAAGGCGCGCGGCGACCAGCGGTTGATGAACTGCTCGTTGATCGCGTAATCGGCAATACGGGGTGTGGCGCTCATGGCTGCTCCTGCACGAGGATGGGAAAACCGCACGCTACTGCGTCCCGTCGTCACTGACAAGCGGTCTGGCTTTGCCGAAGGCCAGGCTCTAGACTGGCGCCGCCGCGCGCCGCCCATTGAAGATGAATGCAGGAAACCCGTGTGATGATCGCTGACAGCGCGCCGTTCTGGCGGCGCAAGACCCTCGAACAACTCAACCCGCAAGAGTGGGAATCGCTCTGCGACGGTTGCGGTTTGTGCTGCCTGCAAAAGCTCGAGGACGAGGACGACAACAGCATCTATTACACGCGCATCGCCTGCAAACTGCTGGACCTGAACACCTGCCAGTGCAGCGATTACCCCAACCGTTTTGCCCAGGTGCCCGACTGCATCCAGCTCACCCCGGGCAAGGCCGACCAGTTCAAGTGGCTGCCAAGCACCTGCGGTTACCGCCTGGTCAGCGAAGGCAAGGATTTGCCGGACTGGCACCATCTGATCTGCGGCGATCGCCAACAGGTCCACGAACAGCGCATTTCCCAGTCAGGGCGTATGCTCAGTGAGCACGATGTCGACGAGGACGATTGGGAAGACCATCTGATTTTTCGCGCCAGCTGACCGGCGCGCCCCGTCGCCTCTGGGAAACAAGGAGTTTCTGTATGCGTTGCCCGCTGTTGCTGCTGTTAAGCCTGGTGGCCTGTTCGCCGGCCTGGGCGAAGAAAGTCGACCTGGACTATCACGTGCGTCTGTTGCCCGCCAATGGCCAGGCCGAAGTGCGCCTGACCCTGGCTGAGGGCAGCAGTGTGCGCAGCCTGGACTTCGACCTGGGCAAGGGCGGCACCTACAGCGGCTTCCAGGCCGACGGCCAATGGCAGGTGGCGGACCAGGGCGCGCGCGGTGTGTGGCACCCGGCGACGGGCAAGACCAGCCTCAGCTACCGCGTGCAGCTGGACCAGCAACTGCGCAGCGGCGCCTATTCGTCGCGTATCACGCCCCATTGGGCGTTGTTCCTCGGTGACCAGTTGGTGCCGCCTGCGCACCTCGACCAGCAGGACGGTACCGAGCTGGTGGCGCGCCTGTGGTTCGACCTGCCCGAAGGCTGGAAAAGCATCGAAACTTCCTGGCCACGTGTCGGCAAGGACAAGTTTCGCATCGACAACGTTTCACGCCTGTTCGACCGCCCCACCGGCTGGATGCTAGCCGGTGACCTGGGCAGCCGCCGTGCACGCCTGGGCGAAACCGAAGTCACCGTTGCCGCGCCGGTCGGGCAGGGCATGCGGCGCATGGACAGCCTGACCTTGCTGACCTTTGTCTGGCCGCAGTTGCAGGCGGTGTTCCCCCGTAACCCGCCGAAGTTGCTGCTGGTCGGTGCCCGTGACGGCATGTGGCGTGGCGCGATGGCGGCGCAGGGGTCGCTGTATCTGCACAGTGCCCGGGCGATGATCAGCGAGAATGGCAGCAGCCCGTTGTTGCGCGAACTGGTGCAACTTTTTGCACAGATCCAGGGGCGTGATGGCAATGACTGGCTTGTCGAGAGCCTGACCGACTACTACGCCAGCGAGTTGCTACGCAGGGCGGGAGGGGTGAGCGATGACCGCTACCAGGCCTGGCAGGCGCGCTTGAGCAAGCAAGGTGCCAAGGTCACGCAGCTCAAGGGCGAACAGGCCAGCCCGGCTCAGGTTGCCCGGGGGGTGATGCTGTTGCAGGCACTGGACAAGGAGATTCGCATCCACACCCAGGCCAAGCGTTCGCTGGATGATGTGGCGCGGGCACTGATGCGTTTGCCGAGCGTAAGCACCGAAGAGTTCGTGCAGATCAGCGAGAGCGTGCTGGGGCGCCGGTCCGAGGTGTTGCAGAGCAAGGCGTTGCAGAGCAAGGCGTTGCGCTAAAGACCTCTGTGGCCTGTGCCCGCGAACCGGCTGGCACAGGCCAAGTAACATCAAAGGCCGGTCAACGGATCCTTCCCTGTCACCGTCACCCCGCGCGTAGCTGCCTTGGCGCTCGCCTTCAATGCCTGCAACTGTTCCGCACTGCGTTCGATGTCCGAGCGCAACCGGTTGTATTCCTGACGGTGCCGTTGCCACCAGGCCTTGGTCGAGCAGTGCCCGCTGACCCCACGCGCCACCGCCAGGCCGCCCACTACCATCTGCAGCAGGCCGACCAGGCCGCCATGGCGCAGCCCCTTGCTGAACATCAGCGCCCCGCCGGCCAGCGAGCCGACCCTTTCCAGGCCTTGGACATTGTGCTCCGGCGACGCCGCAGCGGTATGGATATCGAGCATGGCAAGCCCTCCGTGTGAAGTGTAAGTAGCTGACCGCAGGCTGCTTGCAGCCGTTCATTCGTGTTGCTCAACGGCACGCGGGATGAGTGGCTGCAAAGTGGAAGGGGAGAGGTCGCAAAAAAGCCGCGATGTGTCCGGTCTGGATAACATTTTGTCCGGTTTGGAAATGCAGCGCCAACGGTGTTTAATCTCACCCCAGGTAACCCCTCAAGCCCTTTGAATCAGCGGCTTTGAGAGATTCAACCGCTCATCGAAAATGCTGTAGACACATTGTCTAACAGTGCCCTATAGTCGTTATACAAATAGTAGACACAGCGCCATGACAACAAAGAAGTCCGCCATGAAAGCCACAGTTCAAGCCATCAGTGCGCCCGCAGGCGCTGAAGCGCCGCAGGACCGCAAGGCCGTCCTCGCCGAAGCGCTGCGCCGCCGGATCCTCAGCATGGAACTGGCCCCAGGGGCTGTGGTGGACGAGCTGGCGCTGTGTGACGAGTTCGGCCTGTCGCGCCCACCGGTGCGTGAACTGCTGCGCCAGATTGCCGCTGAAGGCTATATCGAGCTGGAAGCCAACCGTGCGCCACGGGTTGCCGCGATGAACCATGATTCGCTGCACAGCTTCTTCGTCGCCGCGCCGCTCATCTATATCGCCACCACCCAGTTGGCAGCCACCAACGCCAGCGCAGCGGAAATCGAGGCGCTCAAGGCTATCCAGGTGCTGTTTCGCCAGGCCATCGAAGCGCGTGATGTGGAAAACCGGGTGGTCTACAACGATGCCTTCCACCTGGAAATCGGCAAGATGGCGCACAACGACTACCTGATGCCGAGCCTGCGCCGCCTGCTTATCGACCATGCCCGCCTGGGCAAGATTTTCTATCGCCACCCGACCACCGATGACATGCAGCAGGACCTTGAAGTCGCCTGCGATCAGCATGACCAGATGATCCACGCCATCGAACACCGCGACCCCGCACGCGCCGGGCAACTGGTGCGTGAGCACTTCGAGCTGTCGCGCCGGCGCATGGCCGAATACGCAGCGCCGCAAGGGCTGGATGTACCCATTCAGCTATGAGTTTCCCAGGTCTCGCCGCTGGCGCTGACCGCTCGTCAACAACAAGATCCAGGTTAGTGACATGACAAGAATAAGTTCGTTACCTGCCGATGATGCCACCTGTGGTTGGTATCACCTGAGCAAGCCCCGTACGCCCCGGCCGGCCCACAGCGGCCACAGCCAGGCGCGCTGGGTGGTGGTCGGCGCTGGTTTCACCGGCCTGGCTGCTGCACGCCAGCTGGCAACGAACTTTCCGGACGACGAAGTCGTGTTGGTCGAGGCGCAGGAAGTCGGTTTCGGCACCTCCGGGCGCAACGCCGGTTTTGCCATCGACTTGCCCCATGACATTGGTGCCGAGGATTACATCGGCGACATCGATATCGCCAAGACGGTGCTCAAGCTCAACCTGGGCGGGCAGTCCTATCTCAAAGGGCTGATCGAACGCTACGACATCGAGTGCCAGTTCCGCCACTGCGGCAAATACCAGGCGGCCGTCGAAGATCGCGGCATCGCGGTGCTGGATGCCTATCGCCGTGGCCTGGACAAACTGGGCCAGCCGTATGAAGTGATTGAAGGTCGCGACATGCCGGAGCATATCGGCACCGACTTCTACCGCAAGGGGCTGTTTACCCCCGGCACTGCGTTGCTGCAGCCCTCGGCGCTGGTCAAAGGCCTGGCCGACAGCCTGCCGAGCAACGTCTCGTTGTACGAAAACACCCCGATTACCGACGTCGAATATGGTGCGAAGGTGGTGCTGCGTCATGCCGACGGCTCGATCACGGCCGACAAGCTGGTGCTCACCACCAACGCCTTCGGCATGAGTTTCGGCTTTCTCAAGGGCCGCATGCTGCCCGTCTTCACCTACGGCAGCATCACCCGCCCGTTGACCGATGAGGAACAGGCACGCCTGGGGGGCAAACCCTACTGGGGCGTGATCCCGGCCGACCCGTTCGGCACCACGATGCGGCGCACCGTCGACAACCGCCTGCTGATCCGCAACAGTTTCAGCTACAACCCGGACGGGCGCAGCAACCGCAAGTACCTGGAACGCTTTGTCCAGCGCCACCGCGAGTCGTTTGCCCGGCGCTTCCCGATGCTGCCCGAGGTGAACTTCGAATATACCTGGGGCGGTGCCCTGGCGTTGTCGCGCAATCACATGGGGTTCTTCGGCCAGTTGGCGCCCAATGTAGTAGGCGCCCTGTGCTGCAATGGCTTGGGCGTTACCCGTGGCACCGTCACCGGCGCATTGCTGGCCGACTGGCTGGCCGGCGACAAAAACGAACTTATCGAGTTTCTGCTCAAGGCCCCCGGGCCTTGCGCAAATCCACCGCAGCCCTTGGTATCCCTGGGCTTGAACGCAAACTTGATGTGGGGGCAACTGCGCGCTGGCAAAGAAAGCTGATCCTTATCTGAGTTAGGCCATTGAACATTTAACGCCGGGTGTGAGTTAGCCGGCACGGGCGCGCTTTGCCCGAATTTGATGATCGAGATGCGCTGTCCGGTCACCCGGGGCTGAACCGTGTTTCAGTTTCGCGGCCGCGCTCGCCTTGAATATGTGCATGCAGATGAAGTGGTAGGAACAATAATGACAAGTCCGAATATTTCGATTGAAGATGTACCGATCAACCGCTTCCACCAGTTGCTGACCCTGCGCTCGGGTGGCGGATCGTTCGTCGATGGCTATGTGTTGAGCATCATTGGCGTGGCCATGGTGCAAATGTCTGCAGGCCTTGGCCTGAACAGCTTCTGGCAGGGCATGATCGCCGCCTCGGCGCTGATCGGCATTTTCTTCGGCGGCTTCTTCGGCGGTTGGTTGACTGACCGCTTTGGCCGCAAACGGGTGTTCTTCGTCGGCCCGACCCTGTTCATCCTGGCCTCGCTTGCGCAGTTTTGGGTGGAGTCGGCGCTGGCGTTATTCCTGCTGCGGTTTGCCATCGGCATCGCAGTGGGCATCGAGTACCCGGTGGCCACTTCGCTGCTGGTGGAGTTCTTGCCGAAGAAGAACCGCGGCCCGCGCCTGGCTACCTTGACCGTGCTGTGGTTCGCCGGTGCCGCTACCGCCTACGTGGTCGGTGAAGCGCTGCTGCGCAACGGAGGCGAGGATGCCTGGCGCCTGGTGCTGGCCAGTGCGGCGGTGATCGGCGCGCTGCTGTTCGTCATGCGCCTGGGCACCCCGGAGTCGCCGCGCTGGTTGATCAGCAAAGGCCGTTCGTCCGAGGCCGAGCAGGTGATCAAGCGCGTCTATGGCGAGGGCTTCTCGCTGCGCAACCTGCCGGAAGAGCCAAAGGCCCGCAAGCTGTCGTTCTTCAGCCTGCTGCACTCCGGCTACGGCAAACGCATGCTGTTCGTCACCATGTTCTGGACTTGCTCGGTGATCCCGGTGTTCGCCGTGTACGCCTTCGCCCCGAAAGTGCTGGGTGCACTGAACCTGAAGGGTGACTGGGCATCGATCGGTTCGGTCGCCATCACCTGCCTGTTCGTGGTGGGTTGCATCGTCGGCACCCGCTTGCTGAACACCATTGGCCGGCGCACCACGCTGCTGCACAGCTTCTTCTGGTCGGGGCTGGCCCTGCTGGGCCTGGCGGCGTTCAGCAACGGCAACGAGATGCTCATCCTGGTGCTGTTCGGGGCCTATGCATTGTTCATTGGCGGTGCCCAGGTACTGCAGTTGGTCTACCCCAACGAACTGTTCCCCACCGAAATCCGCGCTGGCGCCGTTGGCGTGGGCACCTCCATGTCGCGGGTCGGAGCTGCGGTCGGTACCTGGCTGGTCCCCATCGCCCTCGACAACTATGGCATCGGCGCGACCATGTATGCCGCAGCCGCCGTCACCTTTGTCGGCCTGGCCTTCTCCGTCGCCCTGGCCCCGGAAACCCGTTCGCTGAACCTGCAACAAGCAGCTTCGCTCACCTGAACCCATGACAACCGGCCGCAGCGTCGCACCGCTGCGGCCTCTACAACACTGATCAACGCACTGGAGAACCTACCGTGAAATTCGAAGGCATCTACACCCCGGCAATCACTCCGCTGGCTGCGGACGGCTCGATCGACAAGGCGGCGTTCGCCGAAGTGCTCGATTACCTGGTCGAATCGAAAATCCACGGCGTGATCATCGGTGGCTCCACCGGCGAGTACTACGCCCACACCGCGCAAGAGCGTATCGAACTGGCCGCCCAGGCCAAGGACGTGCTCAACGGCCGCCTGCCGCTGATCATCGGCACCGGCGCGATCCGCACCGAAGACTCGGTGGCGTTCGCCAAGCACGCCAAGGAAATCAAAGCCGATGCGCTGCTGGTGGGCACCCCGCCGTACGCGCTGCCGACCCAGCAGGAAATCGCCCTGCACGTCAAAGCGGTCGACGCTGCCGCCGGCCTGCCGATCATGCTCTACAACTACCCAGGCCGCATGAGCGTGAGCATGGGCGAAGCGTTCTTCGATGCGGTCGCCGAGGTGAAAAACATCGTCGCCATCAAGGAAAGCTCTGGCGACATGGCCCAACTGCACCGCCTGGCCATCCAGCGCCCGAATATCCAGCTGTCGTGCGGCTGGGACGACCAGGCCCTGGAGTTCTTCGCCTGGGGCGCCCAAAGCTGGGTGTGCGCCGGCTCCAACTTCATCCCGCGGGAGCACGTGGCCCTGTTCGAGGCCTGCGTGGTCGAGAAAGACTTCGACAAAGGCCGCCGCATCATGAGCGCCATGATGCCGCTGATGGACTTCCTGGAAGGTGGCAAGTTCGTCCAGTCGATCAAGTACGGCGTGGCCCTGAACGGCCTGAGCACCGGTGGCGTGCGCAAGCCGCTGTCCGAGCTGGACGCTGCCGAGAAGCAGGCACTCGAGCGCGTGGTCACTGAACTCAAGCGCAACATCGCCCAGATCACCGGAGGTGCCTGAAAATGGCTGAATTACTGAGCAAGGCACAGTACGCGGCCATCGCCGCCGACCTGCAACTGCGTACCCAGGCGTTCATCGACGGTGAATTCCGCGATGCTGTCTCGGGCCGCACCTTCGTCACCACCAACCCGGCCACCGGCAAGCAACTGGCCGAAGTCGCCGCCTGCGACGTGCAGGATGTCGACGTTGCCGTGGCAGCAGCCAAGCGCGTGTTCGAAGACGGTTCGTGGTCCAAGCTGCAACCGGGTGAGCGCAAGCACATCCTGCTGAAGTTCGCCCAGTTGCTGGAAGACCACAGCCATGAGCTGGCGGTACTGGAAGCGCTGGACAGCGGCAAGCCGGTCAGTGAATGCCAGAACGTCGACGTACCGGAAACCATCCACATCATCCGCTGGCACGCCGAGCTGATCGACAAGATCTACGACAACACCGCCCCGACCGGCAACGCTGCCGTGACCATGGTGGTGCGTGAAGCCATCGGTGTGGTCGGCCTGGTGCTGCCCTGGAACTTCCCGCTGCTGATGCTGGCCTGGAAGATCGCCCCGTCGCTGGCCGCCGGGTGCTCGATCGTGGTCAAGCCGGCCAAGGAAACCACCCTCAGCGCCCTGCGCGTGGCCGAACTGGCCCACCAGGCTGGCGTACCGGCGGGTGTGTTCAACCTGGTGCCTGGCGGTGGCCGTGAAGGGGGCGAAGCCATCGGCCGCCACCTGGGCATCCCGATGGTCAGCTTCACCGGCTCCACCGACACCGGCCGCCTGTTCCTGAAATACGCCGCCGAGTCCAACCTCAAGCGCATCGTCCTGGAGCTGGGGGGCAAGAACCCGGCCGTGGTCATGAACGACTGCGAAGACCTGGACGAAGTAGCCCAGTTCGTCACCGCCGGTGCGTTCTGGAACATGGGCGAGAACTGCTCGGCCTCTTCGCGCCTGATCGTGCACAAGGACGTCAAGGACGAACTGCTGACCCTGATTGGCAAGCACTTGAAGGACTGGAAGCTGGGCGACCCGCTCGACCCGGAAAACCGCCTGGGCGCGATGGTCAGCAAATCGCACTTCGAGAAGGTGAAGTCTTACCTGGAATATGCCGCCGAGCAGAAGCTCAACGTGGTGCAGGGCGGTGAGACCGAGCAGGGCGTGTTCGTGCAGCCGACCATCGTGGATGGGGTTACGCCTGACAATCGGTTGTTCGTCGAGGAAATTTTCGGGCCGGTGCTGAGCGTGACGTCGTTCGAGACCATTGACGAAGCGATCGAGCTGGCCAACGACACCGTCTACGGCCTGGCCGCTTCGGCGTACACCGGCAGCTTGCGCAATGCCTTGCGCCTGTCGCGGGAAATCCGCGCGGGGGTGGTGACGGTGAACTGCTTTGGCGAGGGCGATGCGTCGACGCCGTTCGGTGGCTACAAAGAGTCCGGCTTTGGTGGGCGTGACAAGTCCATCTGGGCCCATGACCAGTACACGGAGTTGAAGACCATCTGGATCAACGCTGCGTGAGCTGACTGCAGGACGGTGCTGTTCTGACGGAGCTCAGCACCTGGCCGCTTCTGGTTTTGTCTGTGCCGGCCTCTTCGCGGGGCCGGCATGAGCACCATCAGAAGCGGCTTTTTATTTGAACTTGGGCCCGGAGCGGGTATTCAGGCCTTTGGCCAACCGGTCATACAGCACCACATTCACCGTCGCCGCCAGGTTCATGCAACCTTCGGTCGGGATGTAGATGGTTTCTTCACACCACGCCCGCACGCTGGCATCGAGGCTGCCGTCTTCCGGCCCGAAGATGTAGATGGCGCGATCCGGGTGGGTGTATTCGGGCAGCGGCCGTGCGCCTTCGACCAGCTCCACTGCCACAGGCGTGCAACCCAGCGGGATGATGCGCTGCAGGTCGTCGATGCCGATCAGGGGGATGTCGTAGTGCACACGCTTGGTGTCGGTGACGAAGTCGCGGGCGCGTTCATAGCGCTTGCCGGTGTAGAACACCGAATTGACGCCGTAGCAACCTGCTGCGCGCATCACCGAGCCGACGTTTTCTGCCGACTTGGGGTTGAACAGGCCGATGCAGCTGTATCGTTTGTTTGCCACGTACCGGGGCCCTTCGCGTAAAAAGCGCGATTATACGGGCTCGCCGGTAGCAGCGGGGGGCGAATCGATGTTCAGTCTTTCTTCAGCAGACCCGCCAGCCCGGCAAACGGGTTGTGAGTGGCCTTGGCGATGCTCGGGGTGCTGGTCGAGCCTTCGCTGAAATATTGCTGGTCGGTATAGCGCGAGTGTTCGTTGTCGTGGCAGTACAGGCACAGCAACTCCCAGTTCGAACCGTCCTGCGGGTTGTTGTCGTGGTTGTGGTCACGGTGGTGCACGGTCAGCTCGCTCAGGCGCTTGCCGGCGAACTCGCGGGCGCAGCGGCCACACACATGCGGGTACATCTTCAGGGCCTTGTCGCGGTAGCCCATTTCTTTGTCGCGCTTGGCATCGGCGAGGATGCGGTCGAGGCGCGCGGTGGCGGCGGAAGTAGAGGCCGAGCTCATGGTGTTTCCTTTGTTCTGATCAGGCAAATGACGGTTATGCCACTGAGTCTAGCGCGCTTGCAGGCCAGGCGGACAGGCGAAAGCTGTCATTTAGGCGTAGCCTGTAGAAAGGTTCCCGACAGGAGGTTGCTGATGTTGCATGCGATCCTCGCCGCGTTGCTGCTGGCTGGCTTGCCCATGGCCGAAGCGGCCAGCACGCCCCCCAGGCTCAATACACCCGTGCCCGGTGCGCCTGGCACGCCTACGCCCACGCCTTACCCGCAGATCACCCCAAGTACGCCGCCCAAGGCATACGACAGCCAGCCTGGCGCGCCGCTGTTGCCACCGATGCCGGTGCCGGGGCCGCCTAAAGACCAGCCTTTGCCGGGGTTACGGCCAGAGCCCGCCAAGGTGCCGGTGGAGGAGGACTGAGGGTTTGTGAAAGGGGCGCAGAGCGCCCCAATATTGGTCAGTTCACACCCAGCTCGCCAAACACAAACGCATACTCCAGCGCCACATCCTTGAGCCCTTGGTACCGCCCACTCATGCCGCCATGCCCGGCGCCCATTTCGGTCTTGAGCAGCAGCCGGTTGTCATCGGTCTTGCGTGTGCGCAGGCGGGCCACCCACTTGGCCGCCTCCCAGTACTGCACGCGGCTGTCGTTGTAGCCAGCCACCACCAGCATGGCCGGGTAGGCCTGGGCCTTGACGTTCTCGTACGGGGCGTAGGCCTTGATGCGCTCATACACCTCAGGCTCCTGCGGGTTGCCCCATTCGTCGTACTCGGTGACGGTCAGCGGCAGGTCGGGGTCGAGCATGGTGTTGAGCACGTCGACGAAGGGCACTTCGGCGATCGCGCAGCGGAACAGCTCAGGGCGCAGGTTGAGCACCGCCCCCATCAGCAGCCCGCCGGCGCTGCCGCCACTGATCGCCAGGCGCTCGGGCGAGGTCACGCCTTCGGCGATCAGGTGCTCGGCACAGGCGATGAAGTCGGTGAAGCTGTTCTGCTTGTGTTCCTGCTTGCCGGCCCGGTACCAGGCCTCACCCAGTTCGCCGCCACCGCGCACATGGGCAATGGCGAAGGCCACGCCGCGCTGCAGCAGGCTCAGGCGGGCATGCGAGAACCACGGGTCGAGGCTTTCGCCATAGGCGCCGTAACCATACAAGTACAGCGGCACGGTCTTGCCCAGGTCTTCGCGGCGACGCACCAGGCTGATCGGTACCTGGGTGCCGTCCTGAGCGGTGGCCCACAGGCGCTGGCTGACATAGTCGTCGGCATCGAACACGCCCAGCACCGGGGTTTGCTTGAGCACCACCTGCGCACCGCTGGCCAGCTCCAGCTGGCGCACCTGGGCTGGGCGGTTGAGCGCTTCGTAACGCAGGCGCACGCGGCTGCTGGCGAATTCCAGGCTGTCTTGCACGTAAAGGCTGTAGGCCGCATCCGGCAATTCGACGCGATAGGCTGGCAGGCCCTGCGGGCGCACTTCGATGATCGGCAGGCCACCTTCGCGCAGGCTCAGGGTCAGCGCCCCCGCGTTGAGGCTCAGGCCCTCGAGCATGACGTTGTCGTTGTGCGGCACCAGCAGTTGCCAGCGATCACGGGTCGGGGCCTGGTCGGCCGGGGCGTGGTAGAGGGCGAAGTTGATGCCGTCCTGGTTGCTGCGCACGAACCACTGCCACTGGCCATCGAGCTGGCCGTGGTCGGGGAAGTACTCATGGCCCTCCACCCGCGGCGCCAGGCAGGTGAACGGCAACTGCGGGGTTTGGGCATCGAGTACCCAGGCCTCGCTGGTGGTCTTGCTGTTGAGCAACAGCACCAGCTGGCGTTCGGAGCTTGTGCGGTAGCAATGCAGGAAGAAGCGGCCATCGGGCTCTTCGAACACGGTCGGCGCGTCGCTGCCGCCCAAGGTGTGACGGCGCAGGCGCCAAGGGCGGTGGGTGTCATCGAGTTCGGCGAAAAACAGCGTCTGGCTGTCATTGGCCCAGGTCAGGCTGCCGTCGCAGTCCTCGAAGGGCAGGGCGGTGACACGGTCGTTGCCCAGGTCCTTGACGTACAGGGTGTAGACCTCGTCGCCGCTGGTGTCGAGGCTGTAGGCCAGCAGGCGATGGTCGGGGCTGACGTTGAAGGCACCCAGCGACAGGAAGCCGCCGTTGGCCAGGGCGTTAGGGTCGAGCAGCAGTTGCTCGCGGCTTTCATCCACCGTGTTGGAGTCGTCGGCCGGGCGCGGGCAGCGGTAATGGCGTGGGTACTCGTCGCCGGCGGTGGTGCGGGTGTAGTACAGGTACGGGCCCCAGGGCGAGGGCAGCGACAGGTCGGTCTCGAGGATGCGGCCCTTGATTTCCTCGAACAGTTGTTCGCGCAGGGGCGCCTGATGGGCCAGGCAGGCCTCCTGGTAGCTGTTTTCGGCATGCAGGTAGTCGAGCACCTCGGGGGTGTCACGCTGCTGCAGCCAGGCATACGGGTCACGGGATTGGTCTGCGCGGGCAATGGGGGGCTGGGGCTGGGTGGGCATCTGCATTCTCTTGGCTGGGAGGTCGGCGCGGGCCTCCGAACAGCGGAGGGGCGCCTGCGCCCTGAAAAGTGTTTATCATAGGCAACTCTTTGCCTGGCTTGCACGAACACCATGACCGAGAACGACTATACCCTCGCCTGGGGCCTGTACGCCCTTGCCGCCCTGGGCTGCCTGCTGGTGGGCTTCAAGCTCACCGGATGGATGTGGCGCTGGCTGCGCGAACCGCTGCGGGTGATCCTGGCGGTGCTGCTGCTGACCCCGACCGTCGTCGACCCGGTCAAGGACAGCTTTGCCCCGGCGATTGCCATCACCGCCCTGGACGTTGCCTTCAAGGTGGGCAACAACGCCTGGCGCGCGGTTTCCGACTTTGCCATGTACGGCATGATCGCCTTTGCCCTCTACCTGCTCTTCGTGCTGTTGCGCTGGCCGCTGGAAAAGCGCGCCCGTGAGCGTCGCGAGCAAGCCGAGGCAGCCGCCAAGCGCCAGGCCGTCGAGGATGCCGACGTCACGGCCCAGGCCCCCTTGTCGGCCGAACGCCGCGACCGTTACCGCAACGATCCCCCTGCCGCACCTGCTGGCGGCGGCCGGGTCGAGCCTCGTCTGTAACCGGAGACACGCGCATGTGCGAACTGCTGGGCATGAGTGCCAACGTCCCCACCGACATCGTTTTCAGTTTCACCGGCCTGATGCAGCGCGGTGGCCGCACCGGCCCGCACCGTGATGGCTGGGGCATCGGCTTCTATGAGGGGCGCGGCCTGCGCCTGTTCCAGGACCCGGCGGCGAGCAGCGAGTCGGAAGTGGCCAACCTGGTGCAGCGTTACCCGATCAAGAGCGAAGTGGTCATCGGCCATATCCGCCAGGCCAATGTCGGCAGGGTTTGCCTGTCCAACACCCACCCGTTCGTGCGCGAAATGTGGGGCCGCAACTGGTGCTTTGCGCATAACGGTCAATTGGGCGAGTTCAAGGGTGAAGCCACCTTCTACCGGCCTGTGGGTGACACCGACAGCGAAGCGGCCTTCTGCGACCTGCTCAACCGCATTCGTGCGGCGTTCCCAGAGCCGGTCGCCGTGGAACAGCTGCTGCCGGTGCTGGTCGAAGCCTGTGCCGGCTACCGTGGCAAGGGCGTATTCAACTGCATGCTCAGCGATGGCGACTGGCTGTTCTGCTTCTGCTCGACCAAGCTGGTGCACATCACACGTCGTGCACCCTTTGGCGCTGCAAGGTTGAAGGATGTCGATCTGATCGTCGATTTTCACACCGAAACGACCCCCAATGACGTGGTCACGGTGATTGCCACCGAGGCCCTGACCGAGAACGAGACCTGGCAGCGTTACGCGCCGGGTCAATGGGCACTGTGGCGGCACGGAGAGTGCGTTGCGCAAGGCCAGAGCTAAGGACGCTGCATGTTCAGAAGTTACCTGCGGTTGTTGCTGTTCACGTTCGGCCTGCTGGCCGGTATCCAGGTTCCGGGGCTGATCAACGACTACAGCCAGCGGGTCGAGGCGCATTTGTTCGAGTCGCGCCAGGCGCTTGATGGCTTCAAGCAGACTGCCGAACGCTTCTTCAATGGCGACCTGCAGGCATTGCTGCGGCATTACCGCAGCAGTGACGACCCGGTGTTCAACAGTGATGCCAACAGCATCGAAAGCCTGATGATCCGCAATGAACTGCTGGAAAACGAATGGCAGGCGTTGCAGGGTTCGTGGGCCAGCCGCACCTGGCATGTGCTGGTGCAGCCAGACCCGCAAATGCGTGAAGAAACGCTGAAGGGCTACAGCTACCAGATACTGCTGGTGCCGGAAGCGATTGGCTGGGGCCTTGGTGCCGGGTTTGTGCTGGCCTTCGTGGTCGAGAGCCTGTTGCTTGCCATTGGCTGGGTAATCATGGGCGGGCGGCGCAGGGTGGTGAAGGAAAGCTGGCGCTGAGGTTGCATCGGGCTCTGGCGGTCGCTTGGGGCCTCATGGACACAGCATATCCAATGGCAAGCACCTACGGTGCAACCAGCACAATTCTCTGGGCCCCCACATCCCGCGCATATTGTTCCAGCACCTGCCGGCAAACCCCTACCACCTCATCCACCAATGCCACGCCGGTCTGCCAGGCCACCACCAGTTCCAGGCTCGGGGGGGGTTGCAAGCCCTCCAGCAGCACCAACTCGCCAAGGCCCAGCTCCGCATCCACCAGCGCCGGTGGCAGCGCACCGATCGCGAAGCCGTCACGCAGTAGCCGGGTAATCGCCGCCACCGAGTTCACGCAATTCAAGCGCGGTGTTTGCACCCCGGCGCCCTGCAGCAGGCTGAGTACCTCCTGATGCGGCCGTGAGTTCTTCGAAAAGGTCACGATGCGCTCGCGGCCAAGCTCGGCCAGCGAGGCATAATCGCGCTGCTGGAGCGAGCCTGCGGCGACGATCCAGCCCATCGGGTAGCGCGCCAGGTCCAGGCTGCGGATCGACTGTTCGCGCAACAGGTCGGTCTGCAGGATCACATCGAGAAAGCCTTTTTGCAGCTGCTCGCGCAGGTTCAGCGCGGTATCGGCCACCAGCTCGATCTCCACCTGCGGGTAGCGTTCGGTCAACGCGGCCACCAGCGCGCTCATCCAGGTGTGGATCACCGTGTCCATCACGCCGATGCGGATGCGCCCGACCTTGGCCCGGTCGCTGTCCAGCGACTGCTTCATGGCCTTGGCGGTGTCGAGCATACGCTCGGCGTACTCCAGCACCTTGCTGCCCTCTGGGGTCAGGCTGACGCCGCGTGAGTCGCGCAGCAGCAGTTTGACGCCCAGGTCAGCCTCCAGCGCGGCGATGCGGCTGGAGACCGAGGCCTGGGTGGTGAACAGCTTTTCTGCCGTCAGGCGGAAGCTCTTGAGCCGGGCGACCCAGACGAAGGTTTCGAGGAAGCGAAGGTTCATGATCAGTTTTTCTTGTTCCAGACCGGGGGTTTTTCTCGTTGGACGCAAGCCGCGCGGCCTCTGAACAATGATGCCCAGGCCGCGACGCATCTGGTCGCCCCATAAAACAATACCAACAAGCCGAGGCAAGCATGAACCCCACCGGCGTGCAGCAGCAGGTCGCTACACCTCCTTCGACCGGGCCCTTCGCCTGGTATCGCGACATCGACAAACAGCAACGGCGTACTTTCTGGAGCTGCAAGATCGGCTATGGCCTGGACGGCATGGACACGCAGATGCTCAGCTTCGTCATCCCCACGCTGATCCTGATTTGGGGCATCAGCACCGCCGAGGCCGGGCTGATCCACACCAGCACCCTGATCGCCTCGGCTGTCGGCGGCTGGGTCGCCGGCATCCTCTCCGACCGCATCGGCCGTGTTCGCACCCTGCAACTGACGGTGCTGTGGTTCGCGTTCTTCACCTTCCTTTGCGGCTTTGCGCAAAGCTACGAGCAACTGTTGATCGCCCGTACCCTGATGGGCTTTGGCTTTGGCGGCGAATGGACGGCGGGTGCGGTGCTGATCGGTGAAGTGATCCGCGCCGAGCACCGCGGCAAGGCCGTGGGCATGGTGCAGTCGGGCTGGGCGCTCGGCTGGGGCCTGACGGCGATCCTCTATGCCTTGCTGTTCTCCTACCTGCCACCCGAGCAGGCCTGGCGTGCGTTGTTCCTGCTGGGCATCGTGCCGGCCGTGTTCGTGATCTTCGTGCGCCGCCTGGTCAAGGACCCCGAGGTGTACCGCGAGGCCAAGGCCGCTGCAAAGGCCGAGGCGCCGTCGCACTTCTACGAGATTTTCGCACCAGGCATGCTCTGGACCACCGTACGCGCTTCTTTGCTGACCACCGGTGCACTGGGCGGCTACTACGCGATCACCTCGTGGCTGCCGACCTTTCTCAAGAACGAACGCGGCCTGAGCGTGCTGGGCACTGGTGGCTACCTGGCGATGGTGATCGTGGGGTCTTACATCGGCTATGTGGTCAGCGCTTATTTGTCTGACCTGCTGGGGCGCAAGAAAAACTTCATCCTGTTCGCCGTGGGCTCGTTTGTCATCGTGCTGCTGTACACGCAGATGCCGGTCAGCGATGGCGTGATGCTGTGGCTGGGCTTCCCGCTGGGTTTCTTTGCCTCGGGCATTTTCAGCGGCATGGGGGCCTTCCTGACCGAATTGTTCCCCACGCGCATCCGCGGCTCGGGGCAGGGGTTTTGCTACAACATCGGCAAGGTCATCGCTGCGCTGTTCCCGCTGCTGATCGGCATGCTCGGCGAGAAGGTGCCGCTGGGGCTGGGTATTGGCGTGTTCTCTGCGGTGTCGTATGGCGTGGTCATTCTGGCGGCGCTCAGCCTGCCGGAAACACGCGGCAAACAACTCCAGGCACGGTAAGGTAGGCCTATGAACATCGACAAGGGAGTCTGTGTGGTGGAACGCCTGCTTCTCAATTGCGACATGGGCGAAAGTTTCGGCAGTTGGCGCATGGGCCTGGACGCCGAGGTGATGCCGTATATCGATTGCGCCAACATCGCCTGCGGCTACCATGCCGGTGACCCCGGCATCATGCGCCGCACGGTGGAAATGGCCCTGGCGCATGGGGTGACCATCGGCGCGCATCCGGCCTACCCGGACCTGGTCGGCTTCGGCCGCCGCGCCATGGCCTGCAGCCAGGACGAAATCCGCGACCTGCTGCACTACCAGATCGGTGCGCTGGACGGCATCTGCAAGGTGCTCGGCGGCCGAGTGGCCTACGTCAAACCCCATGGTGCGCTGTACAACGACATGATGGCCGACCCGCTCAAGTTGCGCGCGGTGCTCGAAGCCGTGGCGGCCTACGACAGCAGCTTGCCGCTGATGCTCATGGCCACCGCCGATAACCGCGCAGCCCAGGCCCTGGGCGACGAAATTGGCGTGCCGCTGTGGTTCGAGGCCTTTGCCGACCGGGCCTACACCGCCAGCGGTCACCTGGTGTCGCGGCGCCTGCCTGGCGCCGTGCATCACGACCCGGCGCTGGTGGTCGAGCAGGCGCTGCGCCTGGCCCGTGGCGAAGCGCTGGTGGCGGACGATGGCAGTGCGCTGCAGCTGCAGGCCAGTACCCTGTGCGTGCACGGCGACAACGACAGTTCAGTGGCGGCGGTGCGGCAGATTCGCCAAGCCCTCGATGCGCTGGAGCGGGCATGAAGCTGCGCATTGAAGTGGTCGCCATCGACAGCTTGATGGTGCGCCTGTTCGACACCATCGACGAAGCCAACATGCCGTGGATCCTCGCGGCCTGCCAGCGCTTGCGTGCAGCCTTCGGCGAGCGGTTGATCGAGCTGGTGCCGTCCTACACCACCTTGATGGTGCAGTACGACAGTGCGCCGAGCACGGCGAGAGCGTTGATCGCCCAGGCGCTGGAGGGGTTGCAGCCTGATGCAGGCAACAGTGGTCGGCGCCATGAGATTGCGGTGTGGTACCACGCCAGTGTCGGCCCCGAGCTGCCTGCCTTGGCCAGCCGAAGCGGGCTGACCGAGGCCGAAGTGGTTCGCTTGCACACCGGGCGCGAGTACCCGGTTTTCGCCCTGGGCTTTGCGCCGGGCTTCGGCTTCATGGGGTTGGTGGACGAACGCCTGGCCACGCCGCGCCTGAGCACCCCTCGCAAGCGCGTGACAGCTGGCAGTGTGGGCATTGCCGAGCGCCAGACCGCCGCTTACCCGGCGGTATCGCCAGGCGGCTGGAACCTGATCGGGCGCACCCCGGTGCGCCTGTTCGACCGTGAGCGTGAGGGCTACAGCCTGTTGCAACCGGGCGACCGGGTGCGCTTCGTGGCGGTTACCCACGCCGAGTTCATGGCGTTGGGCGGAGATGACAGCCCGCTGGAGGCACAGGCATGACGCAGTTGAAGATCGAAGCCAGCACCGCGCTGTGCCAGTTGCAGGATGCCGGGCGCTTTGGCGTGCGTCACCTGGGCGTGACCCAAGGTGGGGCGCTGGACTGGGTGGCGATGCACTGGGCCAACTGGCTGCTGGGCAATCCGCTGGGTGCGCCGGTGATCGAGGTGGCGCTGGGTGGTTTCAGCGTGGTGGCTGAGGAGGATTGCGTACTGGCGCTGGCCGGTGCCGACCTGGATGCGCGGGTTGGCGATCAGCCCTTGGCGCCCTGGCGCAGTTTTGCCTTGGCCAAAGGTCAGCGGTTGACCCTCAAGCAACCGAAGCAGGGTGCGCGCGCTTATCTTGCGGCGCCGGGCGGCTTCCAGGCCGAGGGGGTGCTGGGCAGTTGCGCCACTGTTGTACGTGAAGCGCTGGGCGGCATCGATGGGCGAGGGGAGGCGCTGAGCAAAGGGCAGGTGTTGGCATTTGCTGGTTCAGCAGCGGCCTTGCGTGAAGTGCCTGGGGCGTTGCGACCGGTCTACTCGGCAAAGCCTGTACTCGACCTGGTGATGGGCGCGCAGATCGGGGATTTCAGCGGTACCAGTTTGTTCGAGGCGTTCAACAGTGACTGGACCCTGGACAGCCGGGCGGACCGCATGGGGATCCGGTTGCTCGGGCCGCAGTTGGTTTACCAGGGCGCGCCGATGATTTCCGAAGGCATTCCGCTGGGCGCGGTGCAGGTGCCGCCCGACGGGCAGCCGATCGTATTGCTCAATGACCGGCAGACCATTGGCGGTTATCCGCGGCTGGGGGCGTTGACGCCGTTGGCGTTGGCGCAGCTGGCGCAGTGCATGCCGGGGGGGGCGGTGCGGTTCAGGGCAGTGTTGCAGGAAATGGCGTGGCAGGAGCATCAGGCCTTGGGCAAACGCTGGCAATGAGATGCGCAGACTGGCAATTTTGCCAGTTGCCCAGTACTGGCGCTCACTCGATACTGGGCCTTAGCAATTGAGAGGGTGGAACGTAACCTCTTGACTAGGGGGATGATCAACCCCCCGGCAGTGTGTAAAGGGCATGGGGTTGGCGATGGAACTAGCAATCAATGATGGGCCAGGAGCCTTCACGGCTTATGGTTTCAGGAAGCGGCATGCATCGCGGGTGAGTTTCAATGGTCAGCGGTATGACCTCATGACCGGTTGTTATCCACTGGGCCATGGCTATAGAAGTTTCAGCCCTGTATTGATGCGCTTTCTGTCGCCGGATGCCCTAAGTCCCTTTGCCCAAGGGGGGCGCAACGCTTATGCATACTGTCTGGGGGACCCTGTCAACGGTGATGATCCCAGCGGACAGATGCCACGTTTCATGAAAGTGATCGGTGAAGTATTCTTCGGTAAACGTTCAAGCGCGCAGCGAAGTGAAAAAGAGGTTTTGCGGATAAATCAAGTTCTCCAAGAAGAGAAGCGTCAGGCAGGCGCTCAATTTTCCGCATTTGAAGGTATGTTTGATCTGGGTGCGCCTGAGTACAAGCGATCTAGGATTGTTGACTACTTGAAAGGCCTTTCGAACAATTCATTCGAGCGCACTGAGGCTCGCTCCAGGTCTATTGGAGAAACTATTTCGTTGTTGCAATCAGCCGAAGTTGTTTCGGACCCCTCCAGGCTGGATTTGCCGCTTCCTAAAGACATCCTGCCCTCGCACGCTAGAAGAATTAATCTTTATCGTAACGCTGTTTTGATGTCGCAAGCGCCTGGCACAAGTGCGAGGGCGAAGGCCTCCGAGGTCGCTTTAGAGATGGCCTATGGAAAACTGAAAGGTGACATTAACAAGTCGCTTAACAAACATCTAAAACGGCTGCGTCAAACCCCCTAAGTCCGGTGGTTTCGAAAGCCCACCGCAAGGGTGGGCTTTTTCTATTTCGACAGATATTTCATCCCATCCTCCAACCCCTGCAAGGTCAGCGGATACATCTTGTCCTCGATCAAATCCCGCACCAGGTGCGTGGACGCGGTGTAGTCCCAAGCCTGCTTCGGATAAGGGTTGATCCAGATGATCTTCTTGAATTTCTCCATGAAGCGTTGCATCCACACATACCCAGCTTCTTCGTTCCAGTGCTCCACGCTGCCACCCGGCTGGGTGATCTCGTAGGGCGCCATGGCCGCATCGCCGACGAACACCACCTTGTAGTCATCGCCATACTTGTGCAGCAGGTCGAAGGTGGAGAAGCGCTCCGACGTACGCCGCAGGTTGTTCTTCCACACCGACTCATACACGAAGTTATGGAAGTAGTAATACTCCAGGTGCTTGAACTCGGTCTTGCAGGCCGAAAACAGCTCTTCGCAGACTTTGACGTGGGCATCCATCGAGCCGCCGATGTCGAACAGCAACAGCAGCTTCACGGTGTTGCGCCGCTCCGGGCGCATCTGGATGTTCAGCAGCCCGGCGTCGCGGGCGGTGTGGTCGATGGTGCCGTCGATATCCAGCTCTTCGGCCGCGCCTTCCCGGGCGAACTTGCGCAGCCGGCGCAGGGCCAGCTTGATGTTGCGCGTGCCCAGCTCGACCTGGTCGTCGAGGTTCTTGTACTCGCGCTGGTCCCACACTTTGACCGCCTTGCCCTGGCGCTGGCCGGCTTCGCCCACGCGGATGCCTTCGGGGTTGAAACCGCCCGAGCCGAACGGGCTGGTGCCGCCGGTGCCGATCCACTTGTTGCCGCCGGCGTGGCGTTCCTTTTGCTCTTCGAGGCGCTTCTTGAACTCTTCGATCAGCTTGTCCAGGCCACCCAGGGACTGGATCTGTGCACGCTCCTCATCCGTCAGCGAACGCTCGAACTCCTTGCGTAGCCAGTCTTCGGGGATCAGCGCTTCGAGGTGGCGGTCGAGGTTTTCCAGGCCTTTGAAGTAGGCGGAAAAGGCCCGGTCGAACTTGTCGAAATGGCGCTCGTCCTTCACCAGGATGGCCCGCGCCAGGTAGTAGAACTCGTCCATGTCGGCGAACACCACGCGTTGCTGCAGGGCGTTCAGCAGGTCGAGCAGTTCGCGTACCGACACCGGCACCTTGGCCGCGCGCATTTCGTTGAACAGGTTGAGCAGCATGACCGGCTCCTGTCAGCGGTTGCCGCGCCGGCTCATGAAGGCCAGGCGCTCGAGCAGCTGCACGTCCTGCTCGTTCTTCACCAGGGCGCCTGCCAGCGGCGGGATGGCTTTGGTTGGGTCACGCTCGCGCAGTACCGCTTCGCCGATGTTGTCGGCCATCAGCAGCTTGAGCCAGTCGACCAGCTCGGAGGTGGAGGGCTTTTTCTTCAGGCCCGGCACCTTGCGCACGTCGAAGAACACGTCCAGCGCCTCGCTGACCAGCGATTGCTTGATGTTCGGGTAGTGCACGTCGACGATCTGTTGCAGCGTAGTGCGGTCGGGGAAGGCGATGTAGTGGAAGAAGCAGCGGCGCAGGAAGGCGTCCGGCAGTTCTTTTTCGTTGTTCGAGGTGATGATGATGATCGGGCGTTGCTTGGCCTTGATGGTCTCGTCTGTTTCGTAGACGTAGAACTCCATCTTGTCGAGCTCTTGCAACAGGTCGTTGGGGAACTCGATGTCGGCCTTGTCGATTTCGTCGATCAGCAGAATCACCCGCTCTTCAGCCTCGAAAGCCTCCCAGAGCTTGCCCTTTTTCAGGTAGTTGCGCACATCGTGGACTTTTTCGGTACCCAGCTGCGAGTCGCGCAGGCGGCTGACCGCATCGTATTCGTAGAGGCCCTGGTGGGCCTTGGTGGTGGATTTGATGTGCCAGGTGATCAGGCGGGCGCCGAAGGAGGCGGCGAGCTGCTCGGCGAGCATGGTCTTGCCGGTGCCCGGCTCGCCTTTGACCAGCAGCGGGCGTTCGAGGGTGATGGCCGCGTTTACCGCCAGTTTCAGGTCGTCTGTGGCGACGTAGTCGCGGGTGCCTTCGAACTTCATGGGAGTGTCCTCTGCGGGGTGCCTGGGCCGGCCCTTTGCGGGGCAGGCAACACATGTTTATCGTTTGTCAGCGACTATACCCCGGCCCCAGACGCCTGCAAACGCAGACCGGGTATTCAGTCCCTGAATGCCCCGTCACGCGCTTTCAGTCAGGCTTGGGCGCAGGCTGCTCATAGCGCGCATTGAATGCCTGGACAAAGCCGTTGCGCAGTATTTGCAAGACAGCCTCAAAAGCGCTGACATCCTGCTTGTGCACGCTGCCACTAAGCTCTACGCGGGTGGCGAACTGGTTTTTCGGCTGGTTCTTCAGCACGGTTTCAGTCGCCCCCACCAATGCCTCCCACACCGAGCGGAAGAAACCCTTGTCTTTGTCCTGCACATCCTGCTGCCAGTTGAACACATCGACATCGCGCAGCAGCGGCTTGATATAGCCATTGAGCCGCCCGTTCTCGGCCTGCGCTTCGATCACCAGGTCGCCGTGCCCGGCATTGAAATCGAACTTGCCATAGGCACTGGCGAAGTCATTGAGTTGGCGCAGCTGTATGCCGGTGGCACGCAGGCGGAACTCGAAGTCGTCGAAGTCGCTGAAGGGGTCGAACGTGGCGCGGCTCTCGACCTTGGCATCGCCAAATAACAGGGCATGGGCGTCGAAACTGGCGTCGCGCCGGCCTTTTTCATTGCGCACGTTGGTCAGGTTGCGAATGCGCGCGTCGAGTTGGGTGGCCTTGAGGTCGACCGGCGGCTTGGAGGTGAAGTTGCGAAAGGTCAGCACGCCATCTTGAATGCGTACTTCGTTGAGGGTGATGGGCAGCAGTTTTTCCAGCTGCTGGCGCCAGTCGGTGCCCTGGCCAGTCTGCGAAGACTGCTTGCTGCCGCCATCGACGAAGTTCAGCTCGGGCCGCACGAAGGTCACCTCGGCCACCACGGCGCGGTCGTACCACAGTGCATGCCAGCTGACCGAGAGGTCGATCAACGGCGCGTCGAGCAGCGGCACCGGGACCTTGCCGGTGGTCTTGACGATTTTCAGGCCGTTGATCTGGTACGCGCCGCGCCACCAGGCCAGGTCCACGTCAACGACCTGGCCGCGGTAGTCGCCCATGTCGGCCAGTTTGTCGTTGAGGTAGTCGCGTACCAGGTAGGGCAGGGCCAGGTGCAGGGCAACCAGCAGCACGACCAGGCTGGCCAGGCCTACCAGCGGCCAGCGGTAGCGAGCTTTCATTGTCGGCTCTCCAAGGCAGGATGTGCGGTTGACCGCAGGCGCCGCTCGGGAGTTCGAACAGGCTTTACGGGCCAGCGGGGCAGGCTTACCCTTGAAGTCTTTCCCTGCTTCTTCACGTTCAAGGACCCCTGCCATGAGCCGTATCTACGCAGACAACGCCCACTCCATCGGCAACACGCCGCTGGTACAGATCAACCGCATCGCCCCGCGTGGGGTCACCATCCTGGCCAAGATCGAAGGGCGCAACCCGGGCTACTCGGTCAAATGCCGGATCGGCGCGAACATGGTCTGGGACGCCGAGAGCAGCGGCAAGCTCAAGCCCGGCATGACCATCGTCGAGCCCACCTCGGGCAACACCGGCATTGGCCTGGCATTCGTCGCCGCCGCCCGAGGCTACAAGCTGATCCTGACCATGCCGGCCTCGATGAGCCTGGAGCGGCGCAAGGTGCTCAAGGCGCTGGGCGCCGAGCTGGTGCTGACCGAGCCGGCCAAGGGCATGAAGGGCGCGATCGAGAAGGCCAACGAAATCGTCGCCTCCGACCCGGCCCAGTACTTCCTGCCAGGCCAGTTCGAAAACCCGGCCAACCCGGCGATCCATGAAAAAACCACCGGCCCCGAGATCTGGAACGACACCGACGGCGCGGTCGATGTGCTGGTGGCGGGTGTGGGTACGGGCGGTACCATCACTGGCGTGTCGCGCTACATCAAGCACACCCAAGGCAAGTCGATTTTGTCGGTGGCGGTGGAGCCGCTGGCCTCGCCGCTGATCAGCCAGACCCTGGCCGGTGAAGAACTCAAGCCCAGCCCGCACAAGATCCAGGGCATTGGCGCAGGCTTCGTGCCGAAAAACCTCGACCTCTCCATCGTCGACCAGGTCGAGACGGTGACCGACGAAGAGTCCAAGGCCATGGCTATCCGCCTGATGCAGGAGGAGGGCATTCTGTGCGGTATTTCCTGTGGCGCAGCAATGGCGGCAGCGGTGCGCCTGGCTGAAAAACCGGAGATGCAGGGTAAGACCATCGTCGTAATTTTGCCCGACTCGGGCGAGCGTTACCTGTCGAGCATGTTGTTCAGCGACCTGTTCAGCGAGCAGGAAAACCAGCAGTAAACACCCCGTCCGCTGACCAGGCGCAACACTCGGTGATCCGGTTTATTGCAAAATCTTCATGACTCAGATCCCGCCCAGGTTGTTTGTACCGGGGCGGGATGGGTTTATGATGGCCGGATGATTTTTTTGGGAGCAGGCAGCGCAGGCCTGTTTCCTTTCCAAGGAGTGTTGCATGACCTTTTCCTTTGCAGCCAAGGCGGGTGTCCTGCTGGTGTTTTTTGGCAGCGTGCTCTTCGTGCACCTGCGCGGCAAGGCGCGCCTGCCGGTGCTGCGCCAGTTCGTCAACCATTCGGCGCTGTTCGCCCCGTATAACGCCCTGATGTACCTGTTCTCCGGCGTGCCGTCCAAGCCTTACCTGGACCGCCAGCGTTTCCCCGAGCTGGATGTGCTGAAGGACAACTGGCAGGACATCCGCGAAGAGGCCATGCGCCTGTTCGACGAGGGCTATATTCGCGCTGCTGAAAAAGACAACGACGCAGGCTTCGGCTCGTTCTTCAAGAAGGGCTGGAAGCGCTTCTACCTGAAGTGGTACGACAAACCGCTGCCATCGGCCGAAGCCCTGTGCCCGCGCACCGTCGAGCTGGTCAGCAGCATCCCCAACGTCAAGGGCGCGATGTTCGCCTTGTTGCCGGGCGGCAGCCACCTGAACCCGCACCGCGATCCGTTCGCCGGCTCCTTGCGCTATCACCTGGGCTTGGCCACACCTAACTCCGATGCTTGCCGCATCTACGTCGACGGTGAGGAATACGCCTGGCGTGACGGTGAGGATGTGATGTTCGACGAAACCTACGTGCACTGGGTCAAGAACGAAACCGACGTCACCCGCGTGATCCTGTTCTGCGACATCGAGCGCCCGCTGAGCAGCCCGCTGATGACCCGCATCAACCGCCAGGTCAGTGCCTTCCTCGGCCGCGCCACCGCGCCGCAGAACACCGACGACGAGCGCGTGGGTGGGATCAACCAGGCGTATGCCTGGAGCAAGCGTTTCAGCAACAAGATCAGTGGCCATGTGAAGCAGTTCAAGCGCGCCAACCCCAAGGCCTACCGCATTTTGCGGCCGGTGTTGGCGGTGGTGGTGGCGTATCTGTTGTATCGCTGGTTGTTCTGATTTCTACTCGCATGCAGCGCCAGGGGGGGCTGGCGCTTGCGGGGGCGTGATCAGCAAAGCCTTTGTAATGCACTATCAGTGCGAATATAGAGGGTTGACCAGTTGGCGGACTGACGGGCTTTTCGCGAAATGTTGTGGACGGATGGCTGCGATGTAATCGTCGGGCGATAGGTG